>JBDLIY010000423.1:0-3761 GCA_039714635.1 Planctomycetota bacterium | reverse complement strand
GCGCAGAGGGAAGGAGCGGGAGCGGCACGCACGCATCGAGCTGCTCCTCATCCGGGTGCGCAAGGAGGTGCGGCTCTACGGGGCCGCGCCGGCGCCGGGCCCGCAGACGGAGATCGTGCGGAAGGCCCGTCGGTTCGACGAGCTCGTTGCGGGCATGAGCGTGGCACGGAAGGTCGCGCTCGTGGACCGGCTCGAGGGGGCTGGTCGGGAAGGGGGAGCATCGTGAGTGACCACCGCCTGATCGTCTACGGCGTGCACTGCGTCTGGTGGGACTCGATCGAGAACGCCTCGGCCTACCCGAACGGCCTGCCGTGCTGCCCGCACTGCGGCTCGATGCTCAGGCAGGTCGAGGAGTCGAAGTGGTGGGAGGGCGCCGACCGCTACGAAGCGGACGGGAGCCCCGGCTACTGCGCCCGGCTCAAGTGGGCCCGCGGGAAGTGCTTCAAGTCCATGGACGAGCAGAAGCGCGCGTACCAACTGCACCAGCACCTCGAGAGGATCGGCGAGGACGTCCCAACCCTCGAGGAACACATGCAGCGCCTGCAGGACCGTCACCCCAACACCGAAACGAAGGGAGCACCCCGATGAGCGACTTCACCCCAACCCCCGACTGGGAGTGCCCGGCCGGCGTCGGCGACTGGTTCATCACCGAACTCGTCAACGGCGGGCAGATGGCGAACGACGGGTGCCCCGACGGCCGTGTCGCCTCCGCGGCCCGGGCGATCCTCCGGCAGTCGCCGCAGCACCTCGGCGAGGCGATCGCCATGGGGCTCTACCTGGCCGCCTCCGCGGTGCGGAAGGTCCAGGGGGATCCCGGCGGGCGGATCTCGCCGAAGCGGCACGAGCTGGACTGCCTTCAGGCGCTCCAGAACACGGCGGAGGCGGCGCGGAAGGGGAAGCGGCCGTGACAAGCTCGAACGGGAGCGAGCCGGCGAAGGCTAGTCACGACGGTGCGCGGTGTCCGAAGTGTGGCAAAGGCTCGCGCGTCGTCATGACTCGCGTGTGTCGGGGGCGTCGCCTGCGCCGGCGAGAGTGCGAGGACGGGCACCGGTGGACGACGGTGGAGGTTGTGCTTGTGGGTGGCGAGGGCTGACACAGAAACTTCGGCGGGCTACAATGCTACTGGAGGAGAGATGGCGAGTTGGACACCTGCCCTGAAGGAGTTGCTCCTGAGGGAGTCCTCATACGCGTCCAGAGTGCCTGCTTTTCTGCGCCGCAGTTCAGCCAATGAGGCCGAGGAACCTGTCGTTGGGGTCCAGGGGGATACGGAATGAGGTCACGAGTCTTGTCCATTGCAGTCGCGGGGGCCTGTCTTGTAGCTGGATTCATTCTTGGAAAGACCACTCCGATAACTCCGATACAAGATGGCCCAGGTAGCAGCCTGAAGTCCGCAGAGGCGGGTCCGGCTGAGAGGGCAAGTGATCTGGGAACGGTGATCGTGCGCGTCGGAGATAGCGAAGTCACCGAGTCGATCACGCAGCCCAGCGTCACAATCATGCGGCTCGGATCCGGGAGAGCCGCCGTCACGAGCCGCGGGCGACATGTCTTCACTGGTCTTGAGCCGGGTGATTGGGTGATCTTTCGAAACGCCTCAGGAGTCGAGCTTGACTCACTGACACACACCTTTGTCCAAGTAACGCCCGGTGGCACCTCAGACGTGCTAGTCCCCGATAAATGACATGGGAGTGCCTAGCTAGGCTGGCACCTGCCCGATGCAGTGGCACTGACTGTAACGGTGGGCCCCGTGAAGTAGACTGGGACACGCTTACTCCCGAATTCTACTTTGCCAAGAGGCCCAAGTTTCCAGACATGAGGGACCCATCGCCAGCCCGTATGGACTTTCTGAATCCCTGAGTCCACCGCATCAGGGCCGAGCAGTCTGCTCTCCGCCGCGGCGCAGGCGACCAGTCGGAAGCTCGACAGGATCACCTGGCTCACGAAGCCGTACACGGCCCCGCTGCTGAAGGCTGTCGTGCCGGGGATCCTGCAGCTCCGGCACCACGTCGAGGTCGTTGCCTACGACAGGAACCCCGTGCGGCCGCCGAGCCGGCTGAAGCCGGAACTCCGCAGCAACCCCGAGGTCCTCGCGCAGCTCGACTGGTGGGCGTGGAGCGCGAGGGACTGGGTCCACACGATCCCGGACCACCTCTCAGTGGTCAACGCGTCGATCCAGCTGCCGGTCTGGAACGACCTCACGGCGGAGAAGAAACCGCACCTGGTCGACTTCATCGCACGCGGCGCCGGCTTCGCCGGATGGCCGGACACGGTGTTCCTCGACCGGACGGTGATCGCCGAGATCTCGCCGGACGGGCCTGCCGGCGCCGTCGTCTACCAGCCCACGTGCTCCGAGCCGGAGAAGACCCCGGTCGACCTGATGTACGCCCGGCTGCCGCGGGGCACGATCGTCGTGCGGAAGGGGACCGACCCTGGCATCCCTCGCGAGCTCATCGAGCGGTACGGCTACGTCGAGTGGGTCGACCGACCCCTCGAGGACGTCGTCGGACTGATCGCCCGGGCCGTCGTCGTCGTCGCGTCCCTCCTGCCGGTGCTCGGCGCCCTCATGCGCGTGCCCACGGTGATGGTGCACGAAATCACGCTGCCGGAGCACTGCGGGATCACGCCGTGGGGTGGGATCGACGTCGTTTCCCCCAAGGACCAGCGCTCCCTCGAGGAGCTGTTTGCGAAGGTGATCCATGACGACTCCGTCCGCGGAGAAGACGTTGCGCTGTCCCTCGTGCGGTAGCGAAGCCCACGAACCCATCAACGACGAGATGGTCTCGTGCCTGAAGTGCGGGCTGTTCTACTCGGTCCACGAGTACGACCTGGGGATCTACGAGGATCGGGCGAAGGAGCGGGACTGGGAGCTCCGCGCCGGTACCGACGTCGCGTTCCGGCTGTCGCTCTGGCGGCTGGGGCTCGTCTCGGTGCACGTCCGGAGGGGGGGGGCTCGATCCTCGACTTCGGCTGCGGAACCGGGGACTTCGTCGCCGTCGCGGACCAGTCGGGGTTCTGGGCGGTCGGCTACGAGCCCTCGATCAGCATGCGCGCGATCGCCCGCAGGAACGTCGACGAGGGGTACTCGATCGACCAGCGGCGGATCCGGTCTCAGCTCCCGCTCGGGAAGGGGGATGCGATCACGCTCTGGGACGTGATCGAGCATCTGCCGGCACCGGCGCGAACGCTCCAGGATCTGGTCGGGCGCCTCGAGCCCGGCGGGATCGTCGGGGTCGTCACGCCCGACGTCACCGCGGCTGGCGACGACCGGGTCGGCTGGCGGCACTACAAGCCGCGAGAGCACCTCGACGAGTAGGCTATTGTATCCACGCCTGCCTGCCCCATCCCCGCGCCCGGCCGCGCCCGGCCGGGATTCTCGCCGGACTGTGGTCACGAACCCCACCCTCCGTTCGCCGATCCGGACCTCACGGACCGGGGCGGACTCGCCGTCCGAACGGCAGCGCTTCCGCGGCAGTTGAGTCAGGTCAGAGACTCAGGCCCTTCGCGGCCTGACCGCGCAGGAGGAAGGTCTTCGGGTGCGGACCCTCCCCGCAGAGCTTGAAGGACCCGAAGTCCTTGAACCAGAGCCCGTCGGGGGCCTCCGGTTCCGACTCTCGCCACGCCTTGAGCCTCAGGAGATCCTCCCCAGAGATCTTCCGCTCGGCGGCGCGCAGAGGGAAGGAGCGGGAGCGGCACGCACGCATCGAGCTGCTCCTCATCCGGGTGCGCAAGGAGGTGCGGCTCTACGGGGCCGCGCCGGCGCCGGG
>JBDLIY010000422.1:0-3770 GCA_039714635.1 Planctomycetota bacterium | reverse complement strand
CGTGTCGCCGCGCACCTCCCGCGTGCCGTCCCGTCCCTCCACGCGGAACGTATGCGGGTCGAGGAACGTGGCCGAACCCGCCACGACGTCGATCCCGCGCGTCTTCATCAGCCGCTGCTGCCAGAGGGCTTCGGCGCCGATGACGCGGTCGCAGCGGGCCCGGAGATCGGACATCGGGATGCGGGGCCGACGCTCGGGGCCGTCGTCGTAGATGCCCCACTCGCGGAAGCCGGAGAGGTCGATGACCGCCTGGCGGAGCGTCTTCGACGGGATCGTCCCGCGGTGGATGCACGTGCCTCCGACGAGGTCCATCTTCTCGATGACCGCCGTCTTCCGGCCGGCCCGGCGGGCCCGCAGCGCGGCCTGCACGCCGGCCGGTCCCGTCCCCACGATGAGCAAGTCGTACGAGTCCATGGCCTCATTGTGACGAAAGAAACGCTGAGAAGGAACGTCTGCCGACGTTCGCCGGGTCGGAAGACGGACTTCGAGACGCCGGAGATGCGGATCGGCCGTGACCGGCCGGTGAAATCGGTTGCCGACGATCCCCGGATGCGTTACGCAAGGCTCCGGAAAGGAAGCCCCATGAGAACGATCGCCCTCTCCCTGTGCCTCTGCACCCTCCTGCTCCCGGCGTGCGAACTGCCGAGTGGCACCCGCCCCGAGGAAGCCGACATGTTCGCCCTCTCGGGCCTGGAGGCGATCGACATGGAGGTGCTCTGGCCCGTTCTCATCCAGGAACTCGAGAAGACCGAGACCGGCTACATCATCGACCGGGACAAGACGAGCCGCGTCACCGGGGAGTTCGAGACCCGGTGGAAGATGGAGCTCGCGCCGTACCGGTACGAAGGCCGCCGGAGGAAGATCCTCGGCGTCGCGCGCGAGATGCCGGAGGGCTCGAAGCAGTTCACGGTGCGCCTGACGATCTGGCAGCAGCGGAACGCGGACATCGAGGACCCGATGGACCCGTCCCGCGCGATCTGGCAGGACGTGGACCCGGACAAGGCGACCGTCGACTTGCTGTTCTACCGGATCAAGCAGCACTTCCCCGACTTCCGCCGCTCGTCCGGCCCCGCCGAGCCCCGCTGACCGAAGCAGCTTCTCGCGGTCCGGGTCGTCAGCTCCGAAGCGTTCCCCGGATCTCCTCCAGGTGAACGAGGGCCTCCGGCAGGCGATCCGGATACCAGCCGACGAGGTCGCCGCGGCAGAGTCTCGCGGCGGGATCGCCCTCGAGGACCTCGGAAAGCTCCTGCGCGTGCTCCCTCGTGAAGGGGAAGGGCTCCGAGGAGAGGAGGACGAGCTCCGCCGGGCCGCCCCGGAGGTCTTCGATGGCGACCTCGGGGTAGCGGTCCGGGCCCGGCGCGAGGACGTCGACGAAGCCGGCCGTCCGCAGCACGGAGGCGATCCACGTGTCCGGCCCGGCCGCGAGCCAGGGCTCCTTCCAGACGAAGTAGACGGCGGGGATCGGGAGCGGCGTCTCCCGGCGGGCCCGGTCGATCGCGGAGGCGATCGACGAAGCCATGCGGTCACCGGCCGCGGCGTCGCCGGCCAGTCGTCCCAGCTCTGCGGCGAGGGGCGGGGCGTCGTCGACGGTGCGCGGCTCGAAGACCTCGACGCGCAGCCCGGCGTCGCGCAGGGCCAGGACGTCCTCCCGCCGGTTCTCCTCCCGCACCGCGAGAACGACGTCGGGAGCGAGGTCGACGATCGCCTCGAGATCGGGGTTCTTCGGGCCGCCCACGGACTTCGCGCGGCCGGGGCAGTAGACGGTGCGCCCGACGAGGACGGAGGCCCGGCCCAGGCGGTCGATCGCCGCCGTCAGGCTGGGGACGAGGGAGACGATGCGCGGCTCGACCACGGCGCAGTCAGAGTTCCGCTTCGATCTCCTGCCAGGGGACCTGGTTCGGATCGACGGTGCCCAGCTTCTTCACCAGGTCGTCGCGGCCGTAGTACTTCGCGCCGTCGGGGTCCTGGCCCATGAGGACGACCGGCAGCCCTTCGAAGACCTGGGAGAGCCGGTCGACGTACTGGTCCGCCTCCGAGGAGAACTCGAGGACGTCCTTCTGGACGGCGACGAGGGCGATGCGCTCGCCCTGGATCTTCACGATGCTGCCGACGATTTTCATGTCCTTCCTCCCTTGGGCCGCCCATCCTACCGGGGTGCCCGGCTCCGGCGATACAACCCTCTTTATGGCGCACCGCCACGTGCTCGAGCACGTCGGCCGCCTCCACTGGTGGCCGGCGGAGAGCCCCTTCGAGATCGTCGTCGGCGCGATCCTCACGCAGAACACCGCCTGGACCCGCGTGGAGGAGGCGATGACCAACCTTCGCGCGGCCGACCTCCTCGACGCGAACCGCCTCGCCGACCTGCCGCGGGAGGAACTGGAGGATCTGATCCGCCCCGCGGGGACGTTCCGGATCAAGGCCGGTTACCTGGGGAACGTCCTCGACTGGCTGACCGGCCGGTACGGGGGAGACGTCGAGCGGGCCCTCGCCGGCGACACGATGGAGAAGCGGGCGGAGCTGCTCGCGCAAAACGGCGTCGGCCGGGAGACGGCGGACTCGATCCTCTGCTACGCCGGCGGTCACGCGATCTTCGTCGTGGACGCCTACACGCGGCGGATCCTCCGCCGCCACGGACCTCTCGAGGGGGATGAGCCGTACGATACGATCCGGGAGTGGTTCGAGGCGCGGCTGCCTCGCGACGCCGGGGTGCTGAATGAGGTGCACGCGCAGATCGTAGTGATCGGCAAGGACTGGTGCCGGCCGCGCCGGCCCCGTTGCGAGACGTGCCCGCTGGAATTCCTGTTCGAACGGACCGGGAGGGAGAGACCGGCGTGAAGGACTCACACCGCAATCTCGTGGCCCTCCTGGTCCTGGCCGGGACTGCGTACGTTTTCTACCGCATGTTCGGCGGTGTCGTGGTGGCGCTACTCGCGCTCGTTCTGGCCATCGTCTACGCGCTCTCCCGTGTCTTCGCCGGCCACCCGAAGCGGACTCTCTCGAACTGGAGCGGTGACGGCGTGTGCGAGGATCTCGAGCCCGGAGATGCGGGGGTCCTGATCTACGCGCTGCCCGGCGCGATCTGTGCCGCCACGCTGCTCTGGCTGGAGACGAAAGAGCGGCTCCGCGTGACGTCGGAGATCCCGCTGACTCTCGAGTGGATCGGGCCGCCGCCGTACACGCCCCTCGAAGAAGCCGTGTACGGCGCCACCGGCGAGGATGACTGGGCCGAGGTGCTGCAGGTGCTCTACCGCCGGACGAACGACCTCATGGCGACGTTCTCCGCGCCCGCGACGGCTCGTCACTACCGGGAATTCGTCGACTCGCTCTGGGAGGACGACCTCGAGAAGCACGTGGAGGAGCCCGGCCTCGAGGTCTGGATGGTGCTGCGGGACGCCGGTCGCGACTGGGACCGCCTCGGCGACGACGAGGCCTCGCGGCGGGTGAAGCGCGCCGTCCGCATCTCCGGCCGGCTCGAGACCACGTGCTTCTCCGACGACTTTCTCGCGAAGACCTGGAAGGACGGGGCGGAGGGCTTCTTCCGGTACCGGGACGACCAGGCCCCGGAGTTCGAGCGCCAGAAGGATGGAGCAAACCGTGTCTGCCGTCAATCCGCTGCGCTCGACCACGGAATCGACGCTGGAGTCCGCCGGTGCGGGTAGTCCGCCTTCGAGAATGTTGATGTGGTCGGCGAAGTCCGTCGCATACGCAAAGTTGATCCAGATGGCAAACACGACCACCGCAATCGCCACCACCGCCGGAACAAAAACCGC
>JBDLIY010000421.1:0-3793 GCA_039714635.1 Planctomycetota bacterium | reverse complement strand
CGAGCGCGGCGGGGCACAGCGGCTCGAGTTCACGATGGAGGGCCCCGGCGCCCTCGTCAGGGAGAGCGAATGAGCGACTTCAGCGTACTCGACATCGCGATCGTCGTCCTCTACCTGGGGGCGTCGGTCGCCATCGGGCTCTGGGCGAACCGCTTCATCACCGGGCTCTCCGGCTACCTCGTCGCCGGGCGGAGCCTGGGAACGGCGCTCTCCATCGCCACGATGACCGGCTCCGAGCTGGGCCTCATCACAGTGATGTACCAGGCCCAGAAGGGCTTCACCGGCGGCTTCGCGGCGCTGCACATCGGCCTCATCGCCGGCATCGTGACGCTCTTCGTGGGGCTCACCGGCTTCATCGTCGTGGGGCTGAGGCGCGCGAGGGTGATGACGATCCCCGAGTACTACGAGGTGCGCTTCGACAAGCAGACCCGCGTCACGGGCGGCATCTTCCTCGCGCTCGGCGGGATCCTCAACATGGGCCTCTTCCTGCGCGTCGGCTCGGAGTTCGTCGTCGGCGTGACGGGCCTCGAGGCGGGCGGCGCAACGATCGCGGTCGTGATGACCGTGCTCCTGGCGCTCGTGCTCCTCTACACGGTGCTCGGCGGGATGGTCAGCGTCGTGCTGACGGACTATCTGCAGTTCGTCGTCCTCTCGATCGGGCTCGTCGCACTGGTCGTGCTCGCCATCGGCCAACTCGGCTTCGACCACATCGCGGAGGTCGTCGCCGAGAAGCGCGGCGCCGCGAGCTTCGATCCGACGGCGGAGGGTTCCGGATTCGGCTGGGACTACATCACGTGGATGGGCGTGCTCGGCCTCGTCTCCTGCGCGATCTGGCCGACGGCCGTGACGCGCGCGCTCTCGGCCCGCGACGAGGGCGTCGTGAAACGCCAGTACACCTTCTCCTCGATCTCCTTCATGATCCGGTTCCTCCTCCCCTGCTTCCTCGGCATCGCGGCGTTCGTCTTCCTGACGGAGGCCGGCGCCACGATGCTCGACGACGGGAGCTTCATTCTGGCAGGCGAGGAGACGGTGCACCCGAGCCTGCGGGGCATGCCCGTCTTCCTCCGGGAGACGCTGCCGATCGGCGTGCTCGGACTGCTGACGGCGGCCATGCTCGCGGCGTTCATGTCGACGCACGACAGCTACCTGCTCTGCTGGGCCTCGGTGATCTCCCGCGACATCATCGCTCCGCTGAAGCCCGGGAAGGCGACGCCGCAGCGGCAGCTCCTCTGGACGCGGATCGGCATCGTCGTCATCGGGCTCTACGTGCTCTTCTGGGGCATCGCCTACGAGCCGGGCCAGGACGTGTGGGACTACCTCGGCATCACCGGCGCCATCTACTTCACCGGCGCCATCGTCGTGCTGGCCGGGGGCCTGTACTGGAAACGCGCGAGCCGCGTCGGCGCCCGCTGGGCGCTCTACGCCGGTCTCTCGGCCGTGCTGGGGCTGGGACCGGTGAAGGGGTTCGTCGCCGGCCTCGGCCCGGAGTCGTTCGAGACCTGGCTCCTCGACCGCACCTCCCCGCAGATCGGCCTGGCGACCCTCGGGACCGCCGTGCTGGCGATGATCGTCGGATCGCTTCTCTTCCCGGACGAGAAGGAGGTGGCGTGATGGACGGCTGGGTCACATTCTGGAAGGTCGTCCTCTACGCCGGCATCGGGCTCTTCGCATGCCTCTCCGCCTGGGTCATCGTCGCCGGCTTCGGCGACATCCGGAAGATGTTCGCCGCGCTGCGGGAGGAGCGTGAGGACTGACATGCGCTTCCTCCGGCTGTCGGTGTTCGTCCTGTGCGCCTGCGCGACGCCCGGAGAGCTCGAGCTCCGGCCCGGACCCGTGGACATCGTGGTCAACGGGGCCTTCGCGACCGGCGACTCCGTCCTGAGCCTCCCCGGCCGGTTCGTCTGGGGCGGGTCCGTCGTCAAGGGCCGCGACGGCCGCTTCCACATGCTGTTCAACACCTGGAAGACCGGCCCTGACTCGCCGCCCTTCCGCGACGCGTGGGTCCTCCACTCGGAGATCGGCCACGCCGTCTCCGACCGCCCGGACGGCGGCTTCGAGTTCACCGGAGTCGTCCTGCGCGGAGCCGGCGCCGACGCCTGGGACGCGCAGGTCGTGACGAACCCGCACCTCCGCGTCTTCGACGGGCGGTTCCACCTCTACTACGTCGGGTCGCGGGACCCGGGGCCGCAGTCGGCGGGATCGCCCGGCGAGCGGCTCTCGAAGCGGAACCGCGTGCAGCAGTGCCAGCGCATCGGCGTGATCGTGTTCGACTCCTTCGAGGACCTCGTGGCCGGTGACTTCGAGCGGCCGAGCGAACCTCTGCTCGCGCCGCGCACGAGGGTGAAGGACCGGGATATCGTGGATCCGTCGCCCACGGGCACGACCGCGCTCCCCGACAACATCGTGGTGGTGAATCCCTCCGTCGTCTTCGACCGGCCGCGGAATCGCTACCTGCTCTACTTCAAGGGCAACGTCTACACGCCGCACTGGAAGGGCGTGCACGGTGTCGCGGTCGCTGATTCGCCGACGGGACCCTTCCGGGCCCTCGACGACATCGTCTTCGACGTGCGAATGCCGGACGGCTCCCTCGCGAGCGCGGAGGATCCGTACGTCTGGCGGCGGGGCGACCGCTTCCACGCGATCGTGAAGGACTTCACCGGCGCGATCACCGGTGGCTCGAAGGGCCTGGCGCGGCTTGTGTCCGACGACGGGATCGCCTGGCGGCCGGCCGACTCGCCACTGTTCTCGAAGAAGCAGTTGGTCGACCGGGCGGGGAACGTCATCCCGGTGGATCGCCTCGAGCGGCCCCAACTCCTCCTCGACGAGGCCGGGACACCGCGGGTCCTCAACGCCGCCTGCTCGATCAAACCCTGCAACGACCGGCGCGACGGGAGCACGTTCAACGTGCAGATCCCGCTCCGATGACCGGCCGGGAGTGACACCCGGCTACCGGAAGAGCAGCACCCAGCACTTCCCCGCCTCTCCCTGGCCCACGATCTTCCACCTGGTCTCGAGCATGTTGATGTGGTGCCCGGGGCTGTGGAACCAGCCCATGGTCGCCTCCTGCGGCGTCTCCTGCCCCCGGCCGAGATTCTCGGAACGGGCCGAGGTCCCGAACCTGGCTGCGCGGAGCTCGAAGGTCTCCTTGCCCGGGACCGGCGAGGTGTGGGAGCAGAAGTCCTTCTCGAACATGTCGTTGGCGTGGTCGCGCGCGGCCTTGCAGAGGGCGACGTCGATGGCCAGCGGCTTCAGGCCGAGGAGGATCCGGAGGATGTTCAGGTCGAGGATGCCGTCGGCCTCGCGGCCACTGATCGCGGGACTGGACTTCTCGTTCTTCTCGAGGACGCGACCGTCGCCGCCCCCCGCCAGGGTGGCGATCACGACGGCGAGGAGTTCCTTCCTCGCGAGCGCCTCGTCCGCCGTGCCCGGCGTCGCGGGAGGAGCGACGGCCTTGCCGCTCTTCTTCTTCCGTTTCTTCCCGGCCCCGGCCGGGGCAGCGCCCGAGACCTTCTCACAGGACACCTGGCAGGCGTGGACGACCTTCAGCCGCTCCCTCGTCGTCGCCAGTTCCCCGTCTCCGGCCACGACCGTGTCCACGTCGAGCAGGAGCTCCTTCCGGAGCGTGGCGAGAGCGGGGTCTCCCTTCGAGACGATCGAAACCTCGTAGAGCGCCCGTTTGCCCCGCGCCCGAAGCTCGGCGAGAACGGCCCGCGCGGCCTTCACCTTCCCACGGTCGACCTTGACCTTCTTGCGGGCCGCGCGGGCCGCGTCCTCGAGCTCCTCGAGGTACGAC
>JBDLIY010000420.1:0-3807 GCA_039714635.1 Planctomycetota bacterium | reverse complement strand
GACGACGCTGAAGTTCACGGCTCCGGAGGCTCTCGAGGGGAAGGTCCACGTCATCCTGAACCTCTCCGACGGCAAGGGGAAGAGCGACAACCGGAAGTGCGCGCTGGCGGCCGGCGAGTCGAAGCTCTTCGAGTTCCCCGCGTCGGAGGGCTGGAAGAGCATCGGCTACTCGGTCCAGACGGCCGAGGCGAAGGTCGAGCTGATCGAGGACTACCGGGAGGAGAAGGACCGAAAGCCGTTCTGATCCGCGTTCGATCTACTCGAGAGCCTCCCGGATCGTCGTCCGCGGGTGGTGTGGATACCAGGCGAACCACTCCGCCAGGAGTCCGAACAGCGGAGTGAGCCTGGCGCCGGCGAGATCGCCGGCCGTGCACTCTCCCTCCATGTTGAAGCGGCTGCCCGTCCGCTCGTCCTCGAGAACCCCGGGGCCGCGCATGCGGAAGGAGCACGTGACGTCACCGATGCGGGCGTCGAAGGCGGCGGCGGAGCGGGACTTCGGGTCGAACCAGATCGTGGCCGGGACTCCGGCCACCACCTCCGCCACCACCGGGTGCCGGCGCATCCGGTCGATCGGGTAGGCCCGGGACCGCCCCTCCACCACGACTCCGTACACCAGGTCGGACAGTTCGAGCCGCGGGTCGCGATCGTGAAGCGTGGCGTCGAGCCCGGTCGGGAACGAGGCGGTTCCGCTCCACGCCCGATGGCGGTGGAAGTAGCGCCCCGTGAACACCGGATCCGGCTTCATCACGTCCGTCTCCGGGTGTGTCTTCGTCCAGTCACCCCAGGTCGTGTGGCGGCCGGTGGGGACCCGATCGAGGACCGTCCCTTCGAGTTCACCGGTGAAGCACTCACCCGTCAGTTGCATCCAGAGCGACTCTGTCTGGTGGTCGTAAAGGACGACGGTTGCCTGGTAGATGCCGTGGAATCCGAACGTCAACCGTCTCCCGTCGACCAGGGGATCGAAACCGATCCCCGAGGATGCGACGATTCAGTAGGTGACGGCGAGGGGCGATTTCCCGATCGAGTCGTTCACGACGTGGTGATAGGCGAGCATGGTCATCGGATAGGCCCGCGGCCGACCGCCGATCTTCACGCCGAAGACCTCGTCGTTCGGCTTCAGGGCGCGCTCGGCGGCCGCCGGCTGCGTGGCCGGATCCGTGCTCGGGAGGAAGAGATCGTGCCGGATGAGGAAATGGGAGGCGGGGAAGCGGCCGATTCGCGGCTCGGCGGGGTCCGACGCGGCCTCCCGGCAGGAACCAGGAAGCAGCATCAGGACGAGAAGGACCGCGCCCCCGACCTTCCGGAGGGCGTGGCAGAATCGGAACGACGGCCTCCTGGCGCGACACATGGGTCACCATCCCAAGCGGGTTTCGTGTTGGGCCTTCCCACTTGGGACGTTCCCGGCGGGGCCCGGGTTCCGTTCGCTGCGATTCCGCGCCATCCACGCGGGTGAAACAGCGCTGAGCGCGCCGCTCTTTCACTCTCCGCGCAGCTGCCGCCATGCCACGACTGCGAACAGCACCGCACAGACGAGGAACTGCGGCGCGCCGGCGATGACCGCGCCGTTCGGGGGCGGCTGCCGACCGAAGCCGTAGGCGGTCCCGAACCAGCCGACCAGGAAACCGGCGATCGCGCGGGCGTAGAGTGCCCACGGGCGCTCCCGGTGGACGAACACGTCGAGCGTGAGCAGGCCGGCGAAGACCAGGACGAGCCACGGAAGGGGTGACGGCGCGAAGATCAGCAGGCAGAGCCCGTCCAGGACGAAGAGCGAGATGTAGACGACCGGGAGCGGCGGCAGGAACCGGGGACCGCGGATTTGGACTCTCATCTTCGGGCTCCTCTCCTCGCTGTCGATCGGCCGACCGCAAATCTGCAAATCGGGGTCAGACCCCGATTAACAGATTGGGGCTCCGCGGAGGTACTGCCGCGGCCAGGACGCGTCGGCGCCCAGCTCGTGCGCCGCGTGCAGCGGCCAGTGCGGTTCTCGCAGGAACTCGCGGCCCAGCAGCACCAGGTCCGCGCTGCCCTCCGCCACGACCGCCTCCGCCTGCGCCGGCTCCCTGATCAGGCCCACCGCCGCCGTCGCGATCCCCGCCTCCCGCCGCAACCGCGCCGCGAAAGGGACCTGGTAGTTCGGCGACGCCGGGACCGGCGCGCAGGAGACGGCGCCCCCCGACGAGCAGTCCACGAGGTCGACGCCGAGACCCTCGAGCCGCCGGGCGAGGATCACCGAGTCCTCCACCGACCAGCCGTCATCCGTCCAGTCCGTCGCCGAGATCCGTACGAAGAGGGGGAACTCCTCCGGCCACACGGACCGCACCGCCGCCACGACCTCGAGCGGGAACCGCATCCGGTTCTCGAGGTCGCCCCCGTAGTCGTCCTCCCGCCGGTTCACGAGCGGCGACAGGAACTCGTGCAGCAGGTAGCCATGGGCCATGTGGATCTCGAGGACCTCGAACCCGGCGGCCCGGGCGCGCTCCGCGGCGGAAACCCACGTCTCCCGCAACACCGCCAGGTCGCTCTCCGTGAGCACCCGCGGCGTCCGGTGCCCCCGGAACGGCTCGGGCGACGGCGCGACCGGCTCCCAGCCGCCCTCGTGGTCTTCGAGAGGCTTCCCGCCGTCCCACGGGGCCGCCGTGCCCGCCTTCCGGCCCCCGTGGGCGATCTGCACCGCCGGGACCGCGCCGTGCTCCGAGAGGAACCGGGAGATCGGCCGCCAGGCGTCCACCTGGCCGTCGTCCCACAGCCCGCAGTCGTGCGGCGAGATCCGGCCCGCCGGTTCGATCGCCGTCGCCTCCGCGATCACGATCCCCGCACCACCGGTCGCGCGGGCGCCGTAGTGCACGAGGTGCCAGTCGTTCGGCCGGCCGTCCACGGCGGAGTACGTGCACATCGGGCTGACCCCGATGCGGTTCCGGAGCGTGACGTCGCGCAGACGGAAGGGGTTAAACAGGACACTCATGTCGTAATTTCCCGGGCAAGTCGAGGGAAGGGGCGATTCGCCCCATATAGTAGGTGGCTTGATTCCACGATCCCCCGGGAAAGCGGGGGCGATGCCACCGGAGTTTGAGCCATGACCGAGCCCGTCCCGATCAAGAGCGTCCACCACGTCGAGTTGTGCGTCGGCAACGCGAAGCAGGCCGCCTACTACTACCGAAAGGCCTTCGGCTTCCGCCAGATCGCCTACCTCGGCCCCGAGACCGGCCACCGCGACCGGGCGTCCTACGTCCTCGAGCAGGGCAAGATCCGCTTCGTCATCACGGCCCCGATGGGCGCCGACCACCCCTGCGCCGAGCACCAGAAGAAGCACGGCGACGGCGTGATCGACGTCGCGTGCCGCGTAAAGGACGCCGACGAGGCGTTCCAGATGGCCGTCTCCCGCGGCGCCGACGTCGCGGTCGAGCCGAGAACGCTCGAAGACGACCGCGGGACCGTCCGCCACGCCGCGATCCGGACCTACGGCGACACGATCCACTCCTTCTACGCCCTCGAGGACTACGACGGGCCGCACCTGCCGGGCTACGACCCGCTGGTGATCGAGGAGGAGAGCGCCGGGCTCTGGCGGATCGACCACATCGTCGGGAACGTCGAAGAGAACCGGATGAACCACTGGGTGGACTGGTACCGGGACGTCATGGGCTTCGACAAGTTCCTCAGCTTCGACGACAAGGACATCTCCACCGAGTTCACGGCGCTGCGGAGCACGGTCATGTCCGCGCCGCACGCCGCGCTGAAGATGCCGATCAACGAGCCGGCCGACGGGCGGAAGAAGAGCCAGATCGAGGAGTACATCGAGTTCTACGACGG
>JBDLIY010000419.1:0-3819 GCA_039714635.1 Planctomycetota bacterium | reverse complement strand
AGATGGCGATGGCCTGCGACCACGACGAGACCGCGGAGGGCGGCGATCGTCGGGTGCGGGAAGTCCTCGAAGCGCCGGACGGCGTTCTGATTGATGCCGAGGAGAGCGTCCGTCTTCTTCCGGTCGCGGAGTTCGCCGACGTCGGCGCCCGCGCAGAAGCAGGCCGGGTCGTCGCTGGTGAGGACCAGGCACGCCACGTCGTCGCGGGCGGCGAGGTCGTCCATCGCGTGGTGGATCTCGCTCACCATCTTCGCGCTGATGGCGTTCTTCTTCTCGGGCCGGTCGAGGACGAGGGTCGCGATGCTCTCCTCGACGTCGACGCGGATCGTCTCGTAGTCCATCGGGTCGGCCATGTCTAGTCCTCCTCCGGCCGGATCACGACCTTGCCGAACTGGCTCCGGTCCTCCACGTACCGGTGGGCGTCGGCCACGTCCGCCAGCGGGAAGGTCCGGTCCACGACGGGCTTCAGGCGGCCGGCCGCCGCGTGGTCCATGACTTCGATCACCTCCGCGGCGGAGCCCATCGTCGAGCCGAGGATGCTGATCTGCTTGAAGAAGATCATCCTCAGGTCGCTGACCGCCTGGAAGCCCGAGGTCGCACCGCAGGTGACGATCTTGCCGCCCCAGGCCACCGACTTCAAACTGCCGGGCCAGGTCTTCTCGCCGGTGTGCTCGAAGACGATGTCGACGCCGCGCTTGTCGGTGATGCGGCGGACCTCCTTCGCGAAGTCCTGGCTTGAATAGTCAATCAGGTGGTCCGCGCCGAGATCGGCGGCCCGGTCGAGCTTCTCCCGCGTCGACGCGGTCGTGATGACGATCGCCCCGTGGAGCTTCGCGATCTGGATCGCCGCGACGCCGACGCCGGAGCCGCCGGCGTGGACGAGGACGAACTGGCCGGGACGCACGTCGCAGCGGGCGACGAGCATGTGCCAGGCGGTGAGGAAGGCCAGCGGCATCGAGGCGGCTTCCACGAAGTCGAGGTTCGCGGGCTTCCTGATCAGGTTCACGCCGGGGACGGCGCAGAACTCCGCGTTCCCGCCATCGCGCGTCTCGCCGAAGATGCCGTAGCTCGGGGAGAGGCTGTGCCGCCCCTCGAGGCTCCGCCTCTCGGCCGGGTCGAAGTAGCCGGGGGAGACGACGACCTCGTCGCCGGGCGCGAAGCCGTTCACGACGTCCCCCACCTCCTCGACCACGCCCGTCATGTCGCAGCCGGGAATGATCGGCAGCGGGAACGGGTGGCCGGGGACGCCGCGCCGGACCCAGATATCCAGGTGGTTCATGGCGCTGGCCTTCACGCGGACGAGCGCCTCGTCGGCGCGGATGGCCGGCGGGTCGATTTCCTCGGGTACGAGGACCTCGGGGCCACCATGCTCGTGGATTCGGACGCAGCGCATGCGGGGATCCCTTCAAGAAATGCACCGAAAAGTGCGATTTCTGGGAGTATAGGTGGGTTCGACGCGATCTGGACGATTCTCGCCCGCCGGAGCCCCTCATGCCGGACATGACGGAACCGAAGGTCCATCCTTCCGTGCCCTACGAACGGCACGCGTTCGTCTGCTACTGGGGGAAGAACTGCGGGCCGTGCGGCGGCTCGAAGTTCGCCAACGAGTTGAAGGCCGCGGCGAAGTCGGCGGGCATCACCGACCGTGTGCGCGTGAACAAGAGTGGATGTCTGAACCAGTGCGACAGCGGACCGACGATGGTCGTCTACCCGGAGGGGATCTGGTACTCGAAGGTCACCCTCGACGACGTGGACGAGATCCTCGATCGAACGCTGATGAAGGGCGAGGTGATCGAACGCCTCGACCACCGGAGGAAGTCGGAATGAAGGGCCGGATCCTGATTCTCGTGGTCGGCGCCGCCCTGGCGGCGCTGCTGTCTCCCGTGGCCGACCTGTCGGCGCGGCCGCGCCTCGCGGGTCACTTCAAGGCCGTGATCCACGACACGGACGCGAGCCTCTACCAGGTCCGGTACTTCGAGGACGGCGGCGTCTACGCCTGCGGCGCGGACGGCTGGTTCGTCTTCTCCGAGGACCACGGGAAGAGCTGGGACTCGACGCAGGTGAAGGAAGGCGTCTCCCTCAAGGTCATGAACTGGCCGAGCCGCCGGACCCTGATCCTCGCGGGGCGGGATGACGGGAAGAACTTCGTGTGGCGGTCCACGGACCGGGGCGCGATGTTCTCCCCGAAGCACGTCGACACGGACCTGCCGATCCGGGGCTACGCGTTCCTCGGGCTCACGAAGGGGTTCATGGTCGCGGGGTCGGTGAAGTCGAAGGACGGGACCTGGCGCGTCTCGAAGGACGGCGGCGCCACGTTCGCGAAGATCGACAGCGTGGCCTACGGAAACCCGGCGCGGGCGCTGATGGCGATCTCGCGGGCGGGGAAGAAGAGCCTGTTCGCGGTCGGCGGCCACGTGGAGCTCGGCTACGTCGGCGAGTCGGCGAAGTCGCTCCTCTACCGGAAGAAGAAGGGCGGGGTCCTCCGCTCGACGGACGAAGGGCGGACCTGGGAGGTGCTCGACGCCGGCAACGCCGCGGGGACGCGCCTCTACGACGTCGACTTCTTCGACGAGAAGCACGGCTGGGTCGTGGGCGAGAAGGGGTTCGCCGCGATGACGGCGGACGCCGGGAAGACCTGGACGAAGGTCGCCACGAACACGACGGAACGCCTGAACGCCGTGCAGATGATCGAGCAGGGCGTCGTCTACATGGTGGGCGAGAACGGCGTCGCCCGAGGCACGGTGGACGGGGAGACGGTGGTGACGTTCCGGACGGACACGAAGCGGGACCTGCGCGACCTCTCGTTCACGAGCGAGCACAAGGGATTCGTCGTGGGCACGTCCGGGACGGTGTTGCGTTTCGTCCGGGAGTTCTGACTCCGGCCGACTCGACGTCGTCAGAGGAGAGGGGCACGCGTGGGCATCAAGACCGACACGCTGTTCGACGACCGGGCGGCCGCCCGCCGCAACCGCGTGATCTACATCGTCTGTGCGCTGGTGGTCGCGGGATGCGCGGCCGCCTTCCTCGTGATCTCGTCGGATGACGGGAAGAGCCGTCCGGAGCCCGTCGACGGCGACACTCCGGCCGCCAGCGACCCGGCGGCCCGGCCCGCCACGCCGGACGGAGCCGGCGCGACGATGGCGAGGGAGAACCCGGAGCGGCCCACCGGTCCCACCGGCTTCCGCAGGCCGAAGGTCCTCCTCGAAGCCGACGCGAAGCTCGAGACGGCGCTCGGCCTCCTGCGGGACGCCCGCGACCTCGGCCCCGGCGCGGAGGAGGGAACGGCGCTGAAGCACAAGGCGCTCGAGGCCCTCCTCTCGGCGCAGGCCGCCTACGACACCTGGCTCGAAGCGCACCCCGAGGACGAGGAGCGCTACGGGTCGAAGATCGCCGACATCCAGCGGCAGATCTTCTGGACGCGGAAGAACATGCCGGCGACGGCCTTCCCCGACTCGCCGGAGGGCCCGAAGAAGCCGGACCCGGTCGCGGGCGGGCCGAAAGAACCGGGCTCGGAAGAACCGGGGACTCCGGTGAGCGTCCCGAAGCCCGGACCGACGCGTCCGAAGCCCACGGTGCCGCCCGACCGCCTGATCCGGCAGTTCGGTCAGCTGACGAAGCGCGCGCTGCGGCAGGGCACGCCCGGCCCGCTGGCCGCGGCCGGCCGGGAACTGCTCGAGGACGAGCGCCTCGCGAAGTGGCACGAGCAGATCCGCCAGGTCGGCACGGCGGCGGAGGGCATGGTCGCGTTCCTCGACTCGGCGGCGAAGGCGCTGTCGGACCGCGTCGGGGAGACGGTCGAACTGGACCTGAGGAACGGCC
>JBDLIY010000418.1:0-3829 GCA_039714635.1 Planctomycetota bacterium | reverse complement strand
ATCACCGGCGAGACCGCCCTCGTCACCGTGATGCACGCGAACAACGAGGTCGGCTCGATCCAGCCGCTCGCCAGGATCGCGGCGATCGCCCGGGCGCGCGGGATCCCGGTGCACACGGACGCCGCCCAGTCGTTCGGCAAGATTCCGGTGGACGTGGACGACCTCGGCGTCGATCTGCTCTCGATCGCCGGTCAGAAGATCTACGGCCCGAAGGGCGTGGGTGCGCTCTACGTCCGCGAGGGGACGGCGCTCGAGCGCCTGATCCACGGCGCGGGGCAGGAGGCGGGCCGGCGGGCGGGGACGGAGAGCATCCTGCTCGTGGCCGGGCTGGGGAAGGCGTGCGAGCTGGCCGCGGCGCGACTCGAGGAGCGGGCCCGCCACGGGGCGGCGCTGCGCGACCGGCTGTGGGCGGGCCTGGCGGCGGCGGTGCCGGGGCTCATCCGTCACGGCGATCCCGCGCGTGGCCTGCCGAACACGCTCAGCGTGAGTTTCCCGGGGCGCGAGGCGGCGGCGCTGCTGGGGTCCGTGCCGGAGATCGCGGCGTCGGCGGGGGCGGCGTGTCACTCGGGGGAGGTGAACGTGTCGGACACGCTGGCGGCGATGGGCGTGAGCCGGGAGGGCGCGCTGGGGACGATCCGGTTCTCGACGGGCGCCGGGCTGACGGCGGAAGAGGTGGACCAGGCCGTCGAGATACTGGCACAACGCTGACAGGCACCGGTTTTTCACGTCGTAACCGGTGCCTGTCAGTTGAGTTACGCCGATTCTTCCTGTGAAAAACCGACGCCTGTCAGCAGTATGTCACTCCGCGGAGGGGGGCTTCTTCTGGAACTTCTCCTTCAGCTGCACCTTGTCGAGGAGCTTACCCTCGTCCTCGGTGATGCGGGCCTCCTCCTTCGCGAGCTTCGCCTCATCGGCCTCGAGGGAGCGCTGCTTCCGCGGGTTCGGCTTCTTGGCGAGGCGCGCGCGGTCGCGCTCGATCGCGGTCTTCTTCTGGCCCACCTTGTCCAGCCGGTCGAGGATCTTCGTCATCTCCTTGACGTAGGACTTGAGGTTCAGGTCGTAGCTCAGGCCCCAGGCCTTCTCCACGCAGCGCGTGAAGCCCTTGAGAGACGAGACGCGGCGCCCGGTCAGCGTGGCGACCGGCTCACCGGCGGGATCGAAGAACCGGAAGGACGGCGTCTTGCCGTAGCGCTTCACCAGCTCTTCGCGGTCGATCGTGTCGACGTTGACGCGGTAGGTGTAGAACCGCTTGAAAGCCAGGCCGACGGTCTCGTTCTGGAAAACGCTCGCCTCGAGCTTGTCGTTCTCCTTGGCCTGATCCGGGCGGTAGAACCAGACGACGATGGGGCGGACTTCCGCGCCGGTGGCGCGTGCGGCGAGCTTCTTCACGAGGTCCTCGGCGGCGACCTCGCTCTCCTCGTACCCGGCCCCGCCGGTCCGCGCGGCGAGTCTCAGGTCCTTCCACTTGACTTCGACCCGCTGGCGGCTGGCCACGTCTCGGGTCTTGCCTCTCTGCGTGCTCCCAGGCGCGCTCGGTCCGGAGGGTGCACACCCTCCGCCGCCTCAGCCGCCCTCGGCGGCGGTCGGCATCATGTACCAGGCCGCTACGGTCAGAAGGGCACCGATCATGGCGCCCGTCACGATCTTGCGCATTTCTCAGATCTCCTCGCCGTGAATACAGAAAATCCAGTCTATCACCCGGATGGACGGAGGGCCTTCCCAAAGCGGGGCAGGAGCGACCGGGAATCGAACAGGCCCCCGCGTCTCCGCGAGGGCCCGTCGTCACTCCGTCACGAGAAGAGAACGATCAGCGGTTTCGCGCGACTTCTTCCCCGTCCTCCGCCGGAAGGTGCTCCGGCCGGACGACGACGCTCGCGAGGAGTTTCTGCTCGTCCTTCTGGATCGCCTCGAGCTGTTTGCCGAGCTCGGCGTCCTCCTTGTCCAACGCGCGCTGCTTGCGCGGGTTGGGTTTCGCGGCCAGCCGGGCGCGGCTCTGCTCGAGGACCTGCTGCCGGCCGTCCACGCGGTCGAGCCGGTCCAGGATCTTCGTCATCTTCTTCTGGTAGTCCCGCAGCTTGCCGTTGAAGCTCTTTCGCCAGGTCGTGTCGAGCGCCTTGGAGAAAGTCGACAGCGAGTCGACCTTCTTGCCCTGGCTCTTCGTCACCAGCTTGCCCGTCGGGTCGAAGAAGAAGAACGCCGGCGTGCGCTTGTACTCCTCCTGCAGCGTCTCGGTCGGAATGTCATGCCAGTTGACGCGGAGGGTACGGAACTTCTTCATCGCGATGCCGACGCCTTCGTTGTTGAAGATGTTGGCTTCGCAATTGGTGTTCACGCGGTCGTCGTCCGGGCGGTACACCCAGACCACCGCGGGCCTGGAGTCGGCGGTTACGTCCACCGACATCCGCTTGAGGAGCTCCGGCACGCGGAGGGCTTCCTCGTATTCGGAACCGGCCGTCTTGCTCTGAAGGCTGAGCGGCTTCCAGGAGACCTGGACCCGCTGACGGCTGGCTCCGCAGCGTCCGCCGCCTCACCCGCCTTCGGCGGCCGGCATCAGGTGCCAGCCGGCGAAGAGCACGAGGGCGACCGTGGCGGCCCTCATGATCGAAATCCTCATCGTTATCTCCTTCGAGTTTCCCTCCGGCGGCGGCGTCCCGAGTCCGTTGCCGGGTCGTATGCGGTCCTGAGTATTGCGACAGCATATCAGTATCGATTGGATGGTCAAGAGCGGTTGAGAATAAATTTCAATACGGATGCCGGGGGTCCGGTCAGATGCAGGCCGTCGCACGCGGCCGCTTCACGCCTGGGAACCCGCTACGCTGACGGCCTGCTACGGAATCAGCCCCCGCGCCTTCGCCAGTTCCTTCAGCGCCAGCTCGAGGATCCCGGACGCGATGTGTTCGCCGGCGGCGCCGAGGAGCGCTTCCGCCTTCTCGAGGCGCCTCGCCTGCTTCGGCTTCGTCGGGTCGATCACGGCGGCGTCGATCGCCTCCGCCGTGAATCGCCGGGCCGATTCCGCGAAGTCGAACGCCAGGTCCGGGCCCGCGCCCTCGAGGGCCTCCCGGGCCGCGCGCCAGGGGCGGATCAGGCGGTGGAGCTGCTTCAGGGCTCGCGATTCGCGCTTCGGATCTCCCGTGGCGAGAAGATCCCGCGCCCGGAGGAGGCGTCTCTCCACCTTGCGGAGCTTCCGGTCCGCGCCTCGGGGCAGGTCCTCGAGGGCCCGGAGTTCCTCGACCATCCGGAGGGCGTCATCGACGACGTCACCGAGTCGGAAGCCGTAGTGGACGCGGGTCATCAGGTCGAGCAGTTCCTCGCCGAGCGCCACCGCCACCTCGTCCGTGCCGACGGCGGCCGGGGCCGTCACCTCACAGGTGTACTCCCCGTCGCCCTCGTCGCGGACGGCGCCGAGTTCGCCGTCCGGCGCGTCGATGAACTCGAACTTCACCGGCAGGCCCGGGCCGTAGTCGTCGCCGTCCGCGTCGCGCATCCGGAGCGAGAGTTTCGTCACCGCGGCCCCGTCGGCCTCGATGCGGCCCGGCAGGGCCTCGAAACGGCTGAGGAGCGGGTCCGGCGGGCCGAGGTACTCGATCGTGACGGCGTCGCCAAGGATCGTCGAGCCGGTCGCGGTGGTCAGCACGACGTCGAACGTTTCGCGGCCCGGGGAGAGCGGCACCGCGACCGGAATCTCCCAGACGCCGCTGGCGGGATTCTCGGCCTCGCCGATCGTCCCGATCCCCTCGCCGGTCACCTCGATCGTCAACGGGTCGGTCAGGATCTCGCCGGCGAGGTTTCTCGGCACGACGCGGATCCGGGAGACGAGACCGGGGACCGC
>JBDLIY010000417.1:0-3845 GCA_039714635.1 Planctomycetota bacterium | reverse complement strand
GGGGACGCTCCTCACCGGGTTCCTCCTCGCGCCGCTGTTCGACATCGACCTCGTCCTGCGGCTCACGGCCGCCGCTGTCGCGGTGATCGGCCTGGCCGGGCTCGCGGACGCGCGCCGGGGGACGATCGCCGGCGCCGTCCTCGCGGCCATTCTCCTCGCCCCGCCGGCCCCGGAGCCGGCCCGGCCCGGCGAGACCGTGTTCGCGGGCGACACGCCGTTCCAGCGCGTGGAGGTCGTTACACGCGACGGCGAGCGGTGGCTGTATCTCAACGGCTGCGTCCACACGCACGTGACGCTCGAGCCGCCGTACCGCGCCGACACCTCCTACATCGCCGGCTTCGAAATGCTGCCGTCGTTCCGGCCGGACGCGCGGTCGCTCCTCGTCGTCGGCCTCGGCGGTGGTGCGCTGCTGCCCCTCTTCGATCCCGAGGAGTACGAGACGACGGTGGTGGAGATCGACCCGGTCGTCGTCCGCGTCGCCCGGGACCACTTCCGGACGCTCCCGGAGGGCATCGAGGTGCACATCGGCGACGCCCGGCCCTACCTCCGCCGCGCCGGCCGGGGTCGCGATGGCAGGAAATGGGACCTCGTCGCCCTCGACGTCTGCGACTCCGACCGGATGCCCGAGCACCTCGTCACCCTCGAGTTCTTCCGCGAACTGAAGCAGTCGATCGCCCCCGGCGGCGCGATGGCGATGAACTCGATCGGCCCGACGGGCGGCCGGTCGCTGGCGGCGTTCGGGGCGACGCTGCGGGAGGTCTTCGCCCACGTCACGGGCTACGCCGTGAACCCCGGCGGCGAGATCACGAACGTGATCTGGTACGCGTCGGACGAGCCGCTGGAACTCTCCTGGGCGTTCTACTCCACCTGGGAGGACGCGGTCTACCGTACGGAGAGCGGCGACATCCTGACGGACCGGTGGAACCCGGTGAACCACTGGAACGCGCCCGTCGCCCGGCGGATCCGGATGACGCACGACGAGAGGTACTGAGATGAACCGCATCCTCCTGGCCGTGCTGCTCCTCGGCGCCGCCGCGGCGGTCCTCTTCCTGTTCCGGCCGGTGACCGACGACGCGGTCGTTCCTCTGCCGGATCCGGTGCGGTTCCGGGTCTTCGACGTCGAGGGGAAGCCGGCCGCGGGGGTTCGCGTCGAGCGCTGGCTCCGGGTGGACTGGAAGGTCGAAGCGCGGATGCTTCAGGAGGTCGTGGCCGGGGAGGACGGCGAGGTCCGCCTGCCGGAGCCCGATCCGACGCCGGGTCTCACGGAGGTCTACATCGCCCGTCCCGCCACGGGGGCGCCGGCCGTCGGCGTGGACGGTGAACTCGAGGACGGCCTCCACAGCCCGGTCGGACGGAAGACGACCGGCCGGGTCCTCGATCTGCGCGGCCGGCCGATCGCCGGCGCCCGCGTGATGACGCCGCCGCTCCCGCCGTACGCCGCGGAGACGACGACGGACGAGTCCGGCCGCTACGACCTGGGAGAGATCGCCGACGACGCCTGGATCCGCGCCAAGGCGCCGGGCCACGCCGTCCTCGACCTGCCGCTCGCGTTCTACCCCGACGAAGGCGACGTCGTCTTCCTTCTCGCGCCGGGCTTCACGATTTCCGGCCGCGTGGTGGACGGGGAGGGGAACCCCGTCGCCGGCGGCGTGATCGAGCTGGAGCAGGAGAGCACGACGCGGCAGGCGATCCCGGCCGGCGGGACGTTCACGTTCACCAGCGTCCTGCCGAACTGGGAGGCCGTCTTCACCGTCCGCGTTCCCGGGCTCGTGAGCCCGCCGGTCACCGCGCTCTGCGGCGAGAAGGACGTCGTCGTGCGCGCGCTCCGGCCCGCCTCGATCGAAGCCGCCGTCGTGGACGGCGAGACCGGCGAGCCGCTCCGGGATTACGAGGTCCGCCGGGAGGGGGCGATCCGGACGGAAGCGGGAACGTTCCGCCTCGAGAGCCTCGCCCCGGGCACCGTGGAGATTCGCGTCGACGCCGGCACCCGGCGCGGGAAGGTCGAGGTCACCGTGGTCGCCGGCCAGCACATCGGCGACGTCACGGTCCCCGTCTTCCTGCCGTGGTGGGGGGAAGGAGAGGACTTCGGGGAGGACCACGCCGTCACGATCCGCGCCCGGGACGACGCCGGGCCGGTGAAGGGGGCGCTCGTCCGCCTGGACGGGACCTCGAAGATCGGCCGGACGGACGCGACGGGGACCTTCGGCGTCCGGATGTCTCCGGGGCGGCACCGGTTCCTCGTCGGCGGCCTCCTCGATTCCCACGGCCTCCGCGAGGTGGACGTGACGGTCGAGGGTCAGGTGGAGACCATCGTCGACCTGGAGCCGAACCCGGAGACCGTGCTCTCCGTCCACGTCGAGCGCGAGACGGGCGACCGGCTCGTCTTCCTCCGCGCGGGAGGGGAGAGCCGCCTCGAGCGGATGCCGGACGACACCTTCACCTTTCCGGTGGCGGAAGGGACGGTCTTCGACCTCTACGTGCAGATGCCGGGCTATCTCGTCGTCTACCGGCCCGGCATCGAGCGGCCGGAGGACGGGCTCATCGTCGTCCAGCCGGAGCGCGGGACGTACGTGGCGGGGACGTGCGTGGGCGAGGGCGACGTCCTGCTGCCCAAGGTGGTGGCCGAATTGACCTCCCTGCCGCCGGAGATGCGCGACGAGACGCTGGGGGACGGGAAGTTCCGGATCGGGCCGATCGACCCCGGGCCGTACGAGCTCCAGCTGACCGGCCGGAACATCCGGACCTGGCGGAAGGAGATCGTCGTGCCGACCGAGGGGAACGACGTCGGCATCGTTTGCCTCCAGGCGCCCTGCGACCTGCACATCCGGGTCACCGCGGGCGGTGGCGTTCCGGTGCGCGGCGCGGAAGTCCGCACGACCTACCGCGTGGAGGCCCGCGGGGTCACGGACGGCGCCGGGTACCTGCTGCTGCCCGGGACGGAGCCGTCGGAGATGCTGCGCGTGCGCGCACCCGGCTACCTCGACACCTGGGAGGAGATCCGCCTGGCGGAGGACTCCTGGCGGCAGGAACTGAACGTGCGTCTGTTCCGCCCGGCGCGGATCGTGGTGCGCGCCGTCGACTCCGAGGGCCGGCCCGTCCACCTCCTCGAGCCCGGGGACACCGACCTCGAGGTCCTGATGCTCCGCAGCGACCAGTTGTTGCTCCGCGACGTGCCGCCGGGGCCGGTGACCCTTCCGCTCGCGGACCGCGCGGGCCGGACTGGCGAGCTCGCGATCGACGTCGCCGAGGGCGAGGAACGGACGGTGACGGTGACGCTGCGGCGGCCCTGATCCGTCAGAAGGTCGGCCCGAGATTCGAAAAGGGCCCGCGCCGTCGGCACGGGCCCTTCCCACCGGCGGTCGGAACTACTTCTCCGCGGGCTTCTCCTCCGCGGGCTTCTCCGGCTCCTCCGCCGGCGCGTCCTTCTTCGGCGCGTTGGCGAGGATCTGGTCGATGAGCCGCTTGAGCCGCGGGTCCTTCTCGAGGGCGCCCATGTCCACGAGCTTCTGAGCGTAGTGGGCGGCCTTCGCGGGATCCGGCACGTGCTGGGCGTAACAGATGGCCGCGATCCGGAAGAGGTTGATGCCCGCGTCGGTGTCCTTCACGACGCCGAGCTTCTCGAACTCGTCCACCTTCAGGAGCAGAGCCTTCAGCCCCTCGAGGTCACCGCGCTTGATCGTCCCGAAACGGGCGGCGAGGACCATCTCGAGGAGGCCGTTCTCGTTCTTCGGGTCGAGCTTCTCGGCGGCGTCGAACAGCGTGGCGTCCGCGTTCCCGCTCTTCATGAGCGCGTTCACGCACTTCAGCTTCAGGCCGGCCTTGTTCTCGGGATCGACTTCGAGGCC
>JBDLIY010000416.1:0-3864 GCA_039714635.1 Planctomycetota bacterium | reverse complement strand
AGGTCCACCCGGCGCCGAGGAGGCTGCCCGCCGCCTCGCTGGTGCTGCCGGTGGCGCTGCTCTTCGCCGCGTTCCTCGCCGGGTCCTTCCTCGCGTTCACGCGGGGTCGGGTCCACCTCGACGGACGCATCCGACGTATCGCGCTGGCGACGTACGCCTTCCTCCTCCTGTTCGGCCTGCCCCTGGCGGCCGCCCTCCTGAAGGGCGGACTGACGAAGGAGATCCCGTGATGGGACAGAACGGAAACGGGCAGACGCCCGATGGCGCCGTCCAGGTCGTCGAGCGGCTCCTCGCCACCGCGATCGACCGCGGCGCGAGCGACCTCCACCTCGACCCCGACGGGAACGGCGTGACGGTCTCGCTCCGACGTGACGGCGTGCTGGAGACGATCGAAACCCTCGACGGGAACCTCGCGCCGAACCTCGTCGGGCGGCTCAAGGCTCTCTCCGACCTGCTCGCCTACCGCACGGACGTGCCCCAGGAGGGACGCATCCCCGCCGACCGGACGGCGCACGGCGTCGAGGTCCGCGTGGCGACGTTCCCGGCCCTCGACGGAGAGCGCGTGGCGCTGCGGTTCGACGCGCCCGACGGCGCGCCGGCGGAGATCGCCGAGCTCGGCCTCCCCGCCGACGCCGCCCGCGGGCTGACCCGCGCCGTCGAGCAGCCGGAGGGACTCATCCTCCTCACGGGTCCGTCCGGCAGCGGCAAGACGACGACGCTCTACTCCATCGTGCGCCACCTCGCGCGGCAGACGCCGCGCCGGTCCATCGTGACCGTGGAGGACCCGGTGGAGCGGCGCCTCGCCGGCGTCACGCAGACCGAGGTGAACCGGCCGGCCGGGCTCGACTTCGCGCGGGCGCTCCGGTCTCTGCTGAGGCAGGACCCGGACGTGATCCTCGTGGGCGAGATCCGCGACGCGGAGACGGCGGCGATCGCGCTCGAGGCCGGGCTGACCGGCCACCTGGTGGCCTCCACGATCCACGCCGGCACCGGCCGGCAGGTCTACGCGCGGCTCCTGGAGATGGGGATCGAGCCGTTCGTCATCGCCACGGCGGTGAAGGGCGTGCTCGCGCAGAGACTGCTCCGGAAGAGGGAAGGGGGCCGCGTCCTCGCGGCCGAATGGGCGCCGATGACGGAAGACCTCCGTCGGTCGGTGATGGAGCGGGCGGTGACGGACGACGGCGGGGAGGAACTCCGCCGGGCCGCCCGGGAGCTGGTTTCGAAGGGCCTGACTGACGAACAGGAGGTGACGCGTGTCCTGGGAGACATCTGACGACCTGGCGCTCTTCCACCGGACGCTCGCGGAGTTCTGCCGGATGGAGATGCCGCTGCCGAAGGCGTTCCGCGCGATCGCGGCGGACCTCTCGCGGGGAAAGCTGAAGCGCGCCGCCGAGGAGATGGCGGCGGAGGCGGAGCAGGGCGTACCGCTCGCGGACGCCTACGAGAAGCGGCAGGACGTCTTCCCGCCGCTCTACCGGTCGCTGGTCGCGGCGGGACAGGCCACCGGCGATCTGCCCGGAGTGCTGGAAGAGATCGGGGCGCACGCGTCACTGCGGGCGCAGGCGGGCCGGCGGCTGCGGAAGGCCCTCGCCTGGCCGTTCGTCACCGCGATCTTCGTCCTCGTGGTGGGGATCGGCGCGCTGGCGTGGTCGGCGCCGCGGCTGTGGTCGGTGCCGGGTGCCGTGGGCGCGACCACCGGCTACTCCGCGCCGGTCATGCTCTACGTCTCGGTCGGCTTCGTGGGCCTCTTCGTGATCGGCGCGTTCCTCGTCTCGAAGCTCGCGAGTCCCGTGGACTCCTTTCCCGGCTTCGCGTGGCCGGGCTTCGGCCGGCTCCGCCTCGCCGCGATCCGGGCATCCTTCGCTTCGACACTGGCGATGCTGCTCCGGCGGCGGACGCCGCTGCCCGCCGCGTGCGAACTGACGGCGGGGATGTTCCCCGAACGCCACGTGCGAAACGGGATCGAGCACATGGCCCACGCGGCGGAGAACGGCGAGAGCCTCTCCCGCGCCCTCGGCCGCTCGGAGCTCTTTCCGGAGAGCATGCTGTGGCTGGTGGAGACCGCGGACGGCAGCGAGGACTCGGCGCGGGCCCTCGACGACGTCGCGGAGATCTACCGCGACCGCCTCGACCGCGGCCTCGACCGGATGGAGGTCCTGGTGACACCGCTGGCCGAACTGGTGGTGGGCGTGGCGGTCTTCTTCTTCGCGTACAGCTACCTCGTCCCTCTCTTCGAGACCGCCGGGAAGATCTTCGGCGTGGTGGAACTCCAATGATCGGCCCGTTCGCCATCTTCGCCGCCGGCGTGCTGATCGCCCTCGCGTTCGGCGCGGGCTTCACCGCGCGCCGCCGCCAGGAGTCCCGTGCGCGCCTGTTGGAGGTGCTGGCGCGCGCCGTCACGCGGGACCGGCCGCTGCCGCCTCTCGTGACGCGGATCGCGTCGGAGCTTCCCGGGAGTATCCGTCGCAAGGCCGACCATCTCGCGTCGCGGCTCTCCGCCGGGGACGGCCTGGCCGACGGACTCGCGTCCGCGGACGGACTTCTTCCCGACCGGGACGTCGAGGCGATTCGCCACGCCGAGAACGGGCCGGCCCTCGCGCCGGTGTTGACGGAACTCGCCCGGGACGCGGGACGCGGCCTGACGATCCGGCACCGGATCGGCCTCGCGGTGGCTTATCCGGCGCTGCTCGTGCCCGTGGTCCTCTTCACCTGGTGGCGGGTGAGCGGCGTGACCGACAACTTCACGTGCATTCCGGTTCCGGATCTCTGGCGGATGGATCTCGACTGGGTCGCTCCCGCACTCCCCTTCCTCGGTTTCGCGGTGATCGGGATCTTCGTCCTGCTCTTCAGCCCGAGCGCAGCAAGGCTCCGGCCGCGGCGGATCTCGTTCGTCGGCAGGACGGCGGCGGAAGCGCGCCTCTACCGGCTGACCGCCGTGCATCTCGAGACCGGATCGCCGCTGCCCGACGCCCTCCGCGTCGCCGCCGCGGCCGCGGGACGCTGGTCCGTGCGGCGCCGCGCCGAGAACGCGGCGGAGAGGCTCGAGCGGGGCGAGAGCGTGCAGACCGTCTGGTCGTGGCTCCCCCACGCCGGGGCGAGCCTGGCCACTCGCCTGCGGCGGATGGCGGACCTCCGGAGCGCGCGGCAGCGGACGAAAACGAACCGACGGCTCGCGCTCGTGCATCCGCTGACGGTGCTGGTGTTCGCCGCGATCGCCTTCTTCCAGTTCCGCCTGCTGGTGGAGCTCTTCGCGCTGCAGAGAGGGGCGATCCTGCCATGGTGAATCGCGAGCGGGGATACACGGTGATGGAGCTCACGATCGCGGTCGCGGTCGTGGCGATGCTGGCCGGCGCGGCGCTGTCCGGCGGCACGGCCCACTTCGCCACCGTCGGCCGGGCGTACGACGAGTTGCGGACGTCGGAGGTGGCGGCGGACCGGCTGGAGATGGTCTCCGCGGCGGACGCCGCTCCGGTCCCGGGAGAGCGGACGTTCGTTGTGCCCGCCGGGATGTCGGGATCGGAGCGGGTCCGCGTGGTCGAGCCGGGACTCTACGAAGTGCGGGTCCGCGTGACGAAGCCGGGCGCGCGGCCGGCGGAGCTGACGACGCTCCTGGCCCGGGGAGAGTACCGATGAACGGGCAGCGCGGGTACATGCTGATCGAACTCCTGGTGACGATCGCGGCGATCGGCGCGGCGAGCGTGGCGTTCGTCACGTCCGTCCACGGACTCCACCGGGAGAACGCGGTCTCGCGGGCCTACTGCCAGGACATCCACGGGATGCGCCGGGCCGTCCTCCTCCTGCGCGACGACCTGCGGAGCGCGGAGTCGGTCGGGAAGCTCGGGTGGAAGCTCGACGGTGATCACC
>JBDLIY010000415.1:0-3875 GCA_039714635.1 Planctomycetota bacterium | reverse complement strand
AGGAGCTTCTTCTCGTGGTCCATGCGATCGAGCAGCAGCCGGACGGCGCGAGGGTCGCCGGTGCGGCCCAGCACCCGGAGGGAGTGGACGGCCGTCGCCTTCGTCAGGTCCGCCGCCAGCTCGACCATGTCGTCGTAGACGAGACGTCCCCTCGCACCCAGCGCGTCGAGGATCGCCTCCCCCGGCTGCTTCGCGTTCAGCGCCAGCTTCAGGGAGTGGAGAGCCCGCGGCGCCTCGTCGTGGTCGCGCCAGTCCGGATCCACCAGTTCCAGCACGCGGAGGGCCTCCCTCCGGACCTCCCGCTTCGTGTGGTCGAGGCGGTGGATGAGGTCCGGGATCGCCGCGGTCGCCGGCTCGTAATCCCGCGGATCGGATACGTGGTCGTTCAGCCAGCCCGCGGCCCAATCGCGGGCCAGGACGTCCTTCGCCGTCAGCGCGAGGACGACCGCCGCCTTCGCCTCCGGCTCCCGGCGGCGCGCCAGCGCGATCGTCGCGAGGAGCGGCTCCCGGCCGCGGAGCATCTCCTCGCGGAGCCGGTCCACGGTCGGCTTTCGACCCAGGTGGTCGAGCCCCTCCTTCATGCGTTTCGAGTGGTGCTTCCAGCGGGCCTTCGCGACGGCCCGGAGCTCCTCTTCCTGCACGTCCCGTCTCTCTTCGGCGTCCGCCGCTCCCCGCCGCTCCCGGTTGAAGAACGCCCGCAGCCAGTAGCCGCCCTGGAGCAAGACCGTCACGATCAGCAGCGCCTCGATCGCCCCCGACGGAGCCGGGATCCGGAACAGCCCCGGCTCCTCCCACTCCCGCGGCCGGTAGTGCGCGCGCACCTCGCGCTCGATCTCCGGGACGATCGCGTCGCCCGGCGCCCGCGTGAGGAACAGGCTCTCCAGATTGCGGTGAACGATCCGGTTGTCCGACCAGCCGAAGGAGTACGTCCAGTCCGGGAGTCCGTTCGACCCGGCCGGGCCGTAGCAGATCACGACGTCGTTCTCGCGCCCGCCCGTCCACTTCGACTCCTGCCACCGGGCGAGAGAGGTGTCCCCGTCGAAGCCGATCGCGATGAGGTTCACGCCGAGGTCGGGCCCGACTCTCGCGTTCAGCGTGTCCCAGGCTCCGATGGAGATGTCCTCCGCCGCGCGGCCGAGCAGGCGGCCGGACTTCCGCCAGTCATGGCGCCGGTACTCGAGGAGATTGACGTTGGCCCCGGACACGTCCCGGATCATGGCGTCGACCCGGGGCGTCTCCATCGCGTAGGGATAGTCGAACAGCCGCAGCCCGGGCGGCGGCTCGACGAACTCGAAGAGGAGATCCCCGGACGGTCGCCGCGGGCCGAGTCGGATCGCCCAGCCCGGCACGACGGCCCCGGTCCGGTTCCGCGCGACGTGGACCCGGTAGTCCTCGTCGTCCGGGATGCGGAGCTCGGCCGGCACGACTTCGAGGTCGGGTCTGCCGAACCTCTCCCGGATCTCGTCGAACACCTCCTCCGTGACCTCGAGGTCCTCCCGGCCGTCCTTCCCCATGTCGAGCGTGACCGTCCACTGGTCCGCCCATGAGGCCTCCGCCGACTCCCCGCCGGGTTTCCGCGGCCAGAAGGTCACGTGGCTCGCCCGACCGGAGATGATCCGCACGTCGACGCCGCGGTCGAGGAACGCGAAGACGTGGAAGCCGATCGCGACAACGAGGCCGAGGGCGGCGCCCTTCATCCACTCCCCGAACGTGATCCGCCGGAAGCGAAGCCACAGGAAGGCGCCGACCAGGACGGGAATCAGCGCGATCGTGTAGCAGACCCACACGGGTCACTTCTCTTCGAAGGGGAGGTCCACGTCGTCGTCGACCCCGAGCTCGAAGGTCTCCCTCGCCTTCGTCGACGTGACGATCGTGATCTCGATCTCCTCGCGCCCGAGCATCGAGAGGAGTGAGCCGGAGGGGAACGACTGCAGGAGCGTGTCGTGCTTCGCCTTGAGCGAGAGCAGCTCCCGCTGGCGCATCGCGAAGGTGTCCCGGCTCCCGGCGATGATGTTCTGGAGGTTGCGGAAGGTGTCGGGGTCCACGTTCGGGGCCGCCTCGTGGATCCACTTCACCACTCCGCCCTCGGAGCTCGAGCCCCGCGCTGCGACGTAGGTCGTGAGGACCTCGAGCAGCGCCTTCCGGTGGGCGTCCGTCACCTGCACGGCCTGGCTGATCTTCTTCCAGAGGGCGTCGTACTCGTTCACGCTGTCACGCTGCTTCGCGACGATCGCGTTGCGCAGCCGGACCTCCTCGTTGTTCGTGGAGGTGATCCAGCTGACGACGAGGAGTCCCACGATCAGGAGGACGAGGACGAGCGCCACGATGGTCATCGTCTTCTTCGAAAGGTGCACGCCGACCCCCTTCCGCGCCCCCCGCGCGGGGGAATGGTAGCGCCCGCCGGAGTCCGTCGACAACGCCCGAGCGGAATCCGGGCCTTTCGTTTCCTCTCTGCCGAAGCGATGCTGGGGACGTTCAGAAGGGCAGGAGGTACCCATGAAGTTCGTCGCGCTCGCGGCTCTCGTCCTGATCCTCACTGCCGGCGCCGAGGCCGGCCCGGACGACGCCCGCATCTACGCCGGCCATCTTCCCGGCGCGGAGCCGGAGAACGTCGGCGTCGTGCAGGTGCTCGACGCGCGGACGGGCCGACCGCTCGAGGGGGTGTCGGTCCGGCTCCACCTCGAGTCGGCGGCGACCGGCTTCACCGGCGCCGAACTCCTCGGGCGGACGGCGACCGACGCGTTCGGCCTGGCGTCGATCCGTTGGCCGCATACCCCGAGCGACGGCCACTGGGTCTTCGAGAAGAAGGGCTGCGCGGTCGTGACCCTCTTCGGGTGCTTCCCGCCGGACCGCGTGTGGCTTCGGAAGGGCGGGGAGACATCCGTCAGGATCCTCGATCCCTTCGGCCGCCCGGCCGCCGGCGTCACGGCGGAGTTGCTCCAGGGCTGCGGTCACAGCCCGACCGTCCGCATCGCCCGCACGAACGCCGAGGGGATCCTCACGCTGCGCGACGTGGAGCCGGGCACCGGCCGCGTGTGGATCCGCATGCCGGGCGTGAAGACCGAGGCGTTCTACGTGCCGCGTGACGGCGGCACGATCGCGCTGGATCCAGGCACGACGATCGAAGGCACCGTCGTCGACGTCGAGGAGAAGCCGGTGGAGGGTGTCGTCGTCGCGTCGCTCCAGAGCCCGCGCGGGCCGACGGCCGTTACCGACGAGAAGGGCCGGTTCCGGCTCGACGGCGTGGAGCCGGAGGGCGAGGTCTGGTTCTTCCACGAATCGTGGTATCGCTCGGAACGGCCGTTCCTGGTCCTGACTGATGTGGACCTGCCTGCGATGGGCGGGCCGCGACCGCCGCTCCGCCTCGTCCTGCCGCCGGAGACCGTGGAGGACGAGGACGAGTACCGGGAGTTTCTCGCGCCGAGCCCGATCGAGGTACCGGTGAGCCTGTCCGACGCCAAGACCGGGGAGGAGTTGCCGGACGTGCCGGTCGTCGTGATCTCCCGGGACACGGGGCTCGGCGTGCTCGAGGAGGGGGAGGAGGACGAAGACGGCGAGCCGACGGGCCGCCGGATCGTCCGGGTGGAACCCGGAACGTACCGTATCTCGACTGGTTCCGCGTTCTCGCGGTACCGGATCGTTTCGCCGGATGAAGACGTGATTCTCAGTGTCGGGTTGAAGTGCTCGCTCGTCGCGACCGCCGAAGAACGGCCCCGGCTCGAGGTCACGGGCGTGACAGAGGAGATGTACGACGTCCGCGTCGCGCTCCCGTATGCGTCCGCCGACATCGAGGACGTGGAGGGCGTGCCTCTGGACGAGCCCGCCGTCATCGTCGTCCGGAGCGAGGGCGGCGTCCGGTTCTTCCCCCTCGGCCC
>JBDLIY010000414.1:0-3880 GCA_039714635.1 Planctomycetota bacterium | reverse complement strand
TGAACTTCGCGTCCTCGGGCAATTCGGCGACGAGGCCCACCGTCTCCGCCTTCATCCACTCGGCCTGGGAGACCCAGTCGCGGTTCTTGTCCGCCACCGAGCGCCACTCGCGCCAGGTCTTCGTCTTCATGAGCTCGACGTCGAGCGGCTTGGTCGTTCCCCAGGAGACGTCGAGCATCACGATCACTCGCTTGCTGACGATCGGGATGCCCGCGAACGTCGGGGCGTCGCCCGGGACCTCGGGCTTCTCGCCGAGCAGGCGCCGGGCGGTCTCCCGGACCGCGAAGACGGGGTCGTCGTCGCGGGCCTTCCTCAGCTGCGTCTTCGTCGCCGCGCCGGGATCGGTCCCGGTGAACGCCTCGAGCGCCGCGATCCGGCCGCCGGGCCCGGTTTCCTCTCCCAGGGCTTCGAGCAGCTGCCAGTTGCTCTGCTGCGAGGGGCCCAGCGCGTCGATGAGCGCGACCCGCGCGCACACGGAGCGATGGCTCTTGTCCCAGTTCTTCGCCTTCGTCCAGAGCTTCTTGTGGAGCGCGGCGACGGCCGTTGTCTCCGTCAGCGACCCGAGGGCGGCGACGAGCGCGTCCCGATGGAGCCAGGCCGCGTACCGCTTGATCCCCGGCGTGAGGTCGTGGATGGAGCGCGTCTTCGGCTTGCCGGCGAGGATCTCCCGGTCCAGCCGGTCGATCCTGGAGAGGACGTCGAGGAGCGTGTCCACGAGAGCCTGGGCGGCCTTGGTGTCGTTCGCGCCGGCGAGGGCCCGGGCCAGTTGCCCCTTCTCGGCGGCGTACTCCGCCCAGCGCTCGTAGATCCCGGCGTAGCCGCTGAAGTCGTAGTCGATGACCTTCGGCGCGTCGGGCCCGCCGCGCTGCCGCCAGGGCGCCCGGAAGATCCGGTTGGCGTCGCGGAGGTCGTCGTCGAGGCCCTTCGCCAGGTAGACCTTCTCGCGCTTCGTGACCGCCCCGAGTTCCTTCTTGTAGGTCCGGACCGGGTCGGCGGCGAGGAGAGCCAGGACGGCGACGGCGACCGGCAGAGGGTTCATGGCGCGGATTCTAACCGCCGCGGCCCGGTTCCCTCCACCGGCGATGTCGCTTCCTCAGTAGGACCGACGGCCCGACGCCACCTTCTTCCGGCCCTGGGAACGCTTCTTTCCGTAGCGGTTCCCCGGCTTCCCGGAGCGGTTCGTCCCCTTGCCGGAGCGGTTCGTCGGCTTCCGATCGTTCGGCCGGCGGGGGGGACGTGCCGGCTTCGCGGCGCGATGGGGGACCGCCGTCTCGACCTCGAACCCCTCCATGTGGCGACGCTCGAGGGCGTTCCCGAGCAGCCGCTCGATGTTGCGCACCATGACCATGTCGTCCCTGGTCACGAAGGTGAAGGCATCGCCGTCGCGGGCGGCGCGGCCGGTCCGGCCGATGCGGTGGATGTAGGCCTCCGGCGTGTCCGGGATGTCGAAGTTGATGACGTGGGACACGCGCGTGACGTCGATGCCGCGGGCGGCGATGTCCGTGGCCACGAGGATCTTGTAGCGGCCGCTCCGGAAGCCGTCCATGGCGGTCCGGCGCTGGCTCTGGGACAGGTTGCCCTGCAGCGAGGTGGCGTTGTGGCCGGCCCGGGCGAGTTTCTCGCCCAGTCGCTTCGCGCGGTGCTTCGTGCGCGTGAAGATCAGCACCGACCCGGCGTCCGTCTGGCCGAGGAGCTTCATCAGGAGCGGCGTCTTCCGGTCCGAGGCCACGGGATAGAGAGCGTGGCGGACCGTGGCCGGCGGGGCGGTGCGATCGACCTTGACCGTCACCGGATCCGTCAGGGCTTCGCGGGCCAGGTGCGAGATCTCGCGCGGCATCGTCGCCGAGAACATCAGCGTCTGGCGCCGGTTGGGAAGCTCCCGGACGATCCGGCGGATGTCGGGGACGAAGCCCATGTCGAACATGTGGTCGGCCTCGTCGAGGACGAGGATCTCGATCTTCGACAGGTTGACCGTCTTCCGCCCGACGTGGTCGAGGAGGCGGCCGGGGCAGGCGACGAGGACGTCGACGCCGCGCTTCAGCTGCCGGATCTGGGGTCGGATGTTGACGCCGCCGTAGGCGGTGGCGCTCCGGATGCCGATTCTCCTGCCGAGGAGGCGGACGGCTTCGTGGATCTGCTCCGCCAGTTCGCGCGTCGGCGCGACGATCAGGGCGCGGAGGGTCCCGCGCTTGCCCCCGGCCAGGCGCTGCAGGATCGGCAGCACGAACGCGGCGGTCTTGCCGGTGCCGGTCTGGGCGAGGCCCATGACGTCACGGCCTTCGAGGACCGCGGGCATGGCCCGGGACTGGATGGGAGTGGGCGTGGTGTACCCGGCCTCCCGGACCCCGGCGGCGACGCCGGGGTGAAATCGAAATTCGTCAAAGTCACTCAAGAAACTGGTTTCCTCAGGTTGGCGCGGGCCCCGGGGTCACGTTCACGCTTCTCACCAGAAACCGCAGTTGGAATCGGCCCACTGTAGGGCCGCCCGCCCCGCTGTCAACTTGTGCCGGGGATGGTACTCATAGGCATCGAACGCCGCAGGGCGTGTGACGACAAGGACTTGTGGCGATGGAATGCGGATTCCGGATCCGCACTTTTCGGGCTCAGTCGTCCCGCGCGCCACCCAGAATGTTGTCGCCCTTCGGCGTGAACTTCGAGTTGTCGCGGCCGGTGCGGGCGTCGTCCATGAGGACGCGCTCCTCGTTGGTCCAGCGCTTCGCGAAGCCGACGGTGCGCTGCACGCCGCCCACGATCTCGCCCATCTGGTCCCCCTCGCCGTTGCACTGCTTCGCGACGTTCTCGTAGTACGTCTGGAGAGGACGGACCCAGAAGGCCTGCATGTTCTTCATCTTGTCGATGAGTTCGGCGTGCACGAAACGGGCGCTCTTGTCGTCCCCGATGTGGGCGAGGGTCCAGGCGAGGAGGACGCGCTTGATGGTGTTCTGGCCGCCGCCTCTCCGGCCGCCGGGCAGGCCGATCGCCTTCAGGAGCTTCTCGACGCCGCGCATCGCCTTCTCGTCTCCTTCAAAGTAGGCGAGGCCGATGATGGGGCCGTACGTCCCGTACTCGCTCCTGCCCGCCGCGGCCATCTTCAGGAGCAGCGATCGGGCCTTCCCCTCCTTCGCCTTCGCGCCGCAGCGGCCGACGGCGCGACAGATGTGGTTCGCGACGGACTCGTCCTTCTGCTTGCCGGCCGCCTTCATCAGTGCGGAGAGGACCTTCTTCTCGCCGCTGCCGATGTACTCGAGGCTCACCGCCGCGCAGGCGCGGATCCGGACATCCTTGTGTCCGAGGAAGTCCGTGAGCGGCTCGGCCGCCGCCTCGAGGCCGTTCACCCCGAGCGCGTAGATCACGCACCAGAGCAGGTCCGTCTTCTTCTTGAGCTTCGGCAACAGCTCGATCAGCGGGCCGGTGCAGTCCCCGTCCCTGTCGTTCTTCACGAGCGCCGCCAGGGCCCGGTCGCGGTCCGCCTCGCTCTTCTCGAGATCCGCCATCTGCGAAGCGATCCACGCCGCGCGTGCCTCGCCGTCCGCCGGCGCGTCTCCCACCGGCCCGGCCTCCGGCCCGCCCTCCGGCGTCTCGGGCTCCGCGGCGGCGCGCTTCTCGGCCTCGTCCATCATCGAAAGCAGCTTCTCCACCGCCTTGTCGCCACTGCCGTGGGACCAGTACTCCTTGCGGAGGAGGACCTTGTCGCCGGCGGAGGAAACGAAGATGTGCTGGGGGGAGATGATCTTGCCGCCGATGCCCAGCGCGGTGAGTTCCGCGTAGTCCGTGGAGCTGCTCGTCGGGGTCAGCATCACGCAGACGAAGTCCCGCGACCGCTTCACGATCCGGTCGTCGAGGTAGACGATCTCGCGGAGACCTTTCGCCGCCGGCTCGA
>JBDLIY010000413.1:0-3886 GCA_039714635.1 Planctomycetota bacterium | reverse complement strand
TTTACTTTGCCGGCCTTTCCCAGGCCAAAATGTTGTGTCTTGGGATGTGCAGACAAATAACCGGTACTGCCATGCAATTCACGCCAGACCTGATGCCCTCGGACGGCGTGGGCACGAGCCTGGCCGTGAGCACGGCCGCGGGCGGCAAGGAGATGCAGTACCGGCCAGGGCCGATCTTCGCCAACCTTGTCCTCGCCGACGAGATCAACCGGGCCACGCCGAAGACCCAGTCGGCGCTGCTCGAGGCGATGGCGGAGGGATCCGTCACGCTCTCCGGCGAGAGCCACCCCCTCGACCAGCCGTTCCTCGTCCTCGCCACCCAGAACCCGATCGAGATGGAGGGGACCTACCCGCTGCCGGAGGCCCAGCTCGACCGGTTCCTCATGAAGATCCACATCCACCCCGAGGGCGTGGAGCAGATCATGGGCATCCTCGACCGGACGACGGGCGAGGAACTCACGGAGGTCGACCCGGTCGGCGACCGCGAAAGCGTCCTCTCGATGCGGCAGCTCGCGCGGCAGGTCGTCCTGTCCGATCCGCTGAAGAAGTTCATCGCCCGGCTCGTGATGGCGACGCACCCCGACGGGAAGGAGGCCTCGCCGAAGGTCGGCCGGTTCGTCCGCTACGGCGCGAGCCCCCGCGGCGCGCAGGCGCTGACGATGGCGGGAAAGGTCCTGGCCCTCGTGAGGAACCGGCTCCACGTGGCGGAGGAGGACATCCGGGACGTCGCCTTCGCGACCCTGCGCCACCGGCTCGTCCTGAACTTCGAGGGCGAGGCCGAGGGTCTGGCCGGGGACGACGTGCTGGAAGAGGTGATGGAGACCGTGAGCGTCTGACCTGTGATAATCTGGGACCGATGACCGAGTGGAGCGCCAACGACCTGAGCCCCCTCATCGAGGACCTCGAGAGCGAGGACGCCTTCGCGCGCCTCGACGCGATCGAGAGGCTCGAGGGGATCACCCGTCGGACGTTCGGTTTCCGCTTCAACGACCCGGCGCCGATGCGGGATGGCGCGGTCCGCCGCTGGCGCGAGTGGGTCGAGGGCATCGAGAACGACCGCCGGCAGGACGAGCAGCTGATGACCGCGGTCCAGCTCTCCGGCGGCGCGTTCGACCTGGGCGCGCTGAAGAAGGCGATCCAGGAGATCCCCACCGACAAGATCCAGGGCTACCTCAACGCCCTGATCCTGAAGATGAAGGGCCAGCCGTCCCGCTGCGAGGCCTGCCACGTCCGGCCGGGGACGGTGAAGGTGACGGAGATCCAGGCCGGGGGCCCCCAGACCGTCCACCTGTGCGACAGCTGCGCGCGCGAGCGCGGTGACATCCTTCTTTGATGCAGGCTGTCTGCGTAGCGGGTTTCTGAGCAGGAAGCGGCAACTCCCGACAGCCCCGAATCGGACAACCCGATCCATTGAACCGATTTGTGGGGTTGACATGATAAGTATGACAAAGTATGCTCCCTTAGATATGAGGAAGTATGACACCGGAGTGGGCGTCTCATGAGGCGGAAACAGAGGCTGACGATCACCCTGACGCCGGACCTGGTTCGACAGATCGATCGCCTCATCGACAAGCGCACCGTCCGTAGCCGCTCGCACGCGATCGAGATGCTCCTCCGCCGGACGCTCGCCCCCACCGTCGAGACCGCCGTCCTCCTGGCCGGCGGACCCGGAGAGGCCGACGACGTCCCGGCCCTGACCACGATCCGCGGCGAGGCTCTCATCTCCCTGACCATCCGGCACCTGATGAGCGCCGGCATCCGCTCTTTCGTGATCCTCGCGGGCGACAACGAGGCGGCGATCCGGCAGGTGCTCGGCGAGGGATCGAGGCCGGAATCGAGGCTGGCGACGAGGATCCACTACGTCCGGGAGGACAAACCGCTCGGGACGGCCGGCGCCCTGAAGCAGGCCGAGCCGCTCCTGGCGGGGGGACCGTTCCTGATGGTCCACGCCGACGTTCTCACGAACATCGACATCGAGAGCTTCATCAACTTCCACATGCGCGAGAACACGCTCGCGACGATTGCCGTGAAGCCGCGGCAGGCCGAGCGGCAGTACGGCAAGGTCCTTCTCGAGGGGAACCGGATCCTCGAGTTCATCGAGAAGGGCGACAACCAGGGCATCAGCATCGTGAACACCGGGGTCTACCTCTTCCGTCCCGAGATCCTCAGCCTGATCGATGCCGACGGCCCTTCGCATCTCGAGACCGACGTCTTTCCCCGGCTCGCGGGCATGCGCGAGTTGGGTGCTTTCCTGTTTCAGGGAATCTGGTTCGACATCAGCACGCCTGAGAACCGTGGGCTCGCCGAAGCGCGCTGGTGTCAGGATGGAGGGTATGGGCATGTCCGCTACGAAGCGAACCGTGACGAGCCAGTCGAGCCGGAGAGCAACCGGCAAGCCGATGGGCTCCCTTCGGCCGGATGAAGGCCGGAAGTACGCCGCGCTGATGCATCTCCCGAACCTGCTCGGAGACTTCTCGGAGCAGACGGGCGCCCAGTTCGGCTAAACGCATCAAACGGTGTCAGGAACGTTTCACCGCGCTCCGCGTGAGTCGGCCTTGACGCTGCGGGAAGGGTCATCGAGGATGGCTCCCTGACCGCGGGTCATCGCCCGCCGACGGGAGCGGGAATGACCCCCACGTTTCGAGAGCGAGCAAGCCGCCGTCGACGCAATGCCTGGATCGCGCGCGGCGTCATCGTCGCCGTCGCCGCCGTCCTCTTCTTCACCGGGTTCCACTTCTTCGACGAAGCCACCCGGAAGCCACTGACGGAGCAGCAGAAGATCCGCCTCGCCGTCGAGGACTACCTCCGCGCCTGCCGCGACCGGGACTACGACGAGGTGTTCGAGCTCCAGTCCGCGAACTCCCGGATCCGCATGGGCTCGCCTCCGCCGGGCTCGCCGTGCGACATCCCCCCCGCCGATCCCGCGAAGTGGTTCCCCTGGGACCTGCCGGTCGAAGCCCTCGATCGCCTCATGATTCTCAGCGTCGACCGGACGGAGGACGCGACGGCCCTCGTCGAGCTGCGACCCGACGGGGACGGGCACATCGGGTCGCGCCGCGTCCGGATGGAGTTCATGATGGAGCCCGAGGGCGACGAGTGGCGCATCGACACGTGCTCCCTCTACCTCCGGGAGCAACTCCTGGCGCCGCCGCCGCCTCCGGCCGAGGAGGACGGAAAGCTCCCCGACGGACGGCGCTTCCTGGCCCTCGGCTTCCCCGGCAAGCCGACGACCGACCTCCTGCGGAAGGTCCCCGTTCTCATCCTGCGCGTGGACCGGGACACGGCCTGGGGCGACCTGCTCCCGCTTCTCGCCGGCGCCGCCGTTCGCGACGTCGAGGAGATCCGGATCCGGCCCGAGCGCCGCATGGCGGCCGAGCGGGGCGCCTGGGTGATGTTCTCGGGATTCGACGCCTCGGTCGTCACGTCCGGGGACCACGACCTCGCAGACATCGTCTACCCGCTCCCGATCCGGCCGGAGACGGTCGACCTCGTGATCGGCATCGGCCGCCGGGCCGACGTCTCCGAGCGCGCCGGCGCCCTTCCCTTCGAGTCCGTGATCGGCCCCGAGTCCTCCAAGGCCCTCGCCCGCTTCACGAACCTTCTCGAGAAGCCGCTCGAGGAACTCTCCCTGATGCTCTCGGTCCACCCCACGACGGACATCGCCCGCCTGGCGAACGTCTGGCACGGCCTGCGGGAGCGCGGCGCGAAGGGGATCGTCCTCGCCACCGAGAACCCCCTCGGCGCCGGCTACGGCTCCGCCCTGCTGCTGAACGGGCTCCGGCCGGACCAGATCGAGCGCGTGACGCAGGAAACGCTCCCGAAGGTCTGGCCGGACAATCCCGTTCTGCAGCGGACGATCAACCGCCGGAGGTAGCCGGACCGCCTA
>JBDLIY010000412.1:0-3909 GCA_039714635.1 Planctomycetota bacterium | reverse complement strand
GACGAGCATGGACGCTACCCCGATGATCTGGCGGAGCTGGCGAAGACCGGCCGGGCGGTTCGCGTACCTCCTCTGGCCCCCCGGCCCGGGTTCTACACGCACCGGGGGCACGAGTTGGGCTACGAGCTGACCATCGATGACCCGGGCGCCGGGCTCTTCGGGGGCGGCTGGACCTGGACCTCGACCGCGGGGGAGTGGCGGTACCGGGATTGAAGGAGGTGTCGGGATGAAACGTCTCGTCGCGGTGCTCGCGCTTCTCTCGGCCGGTTCGGCGTTCGCCGGAGTGGACGACCTTGCAGACCCGGACCCGCGTGTGCGGCGGAAGGCGGCGATCGAAATCGGGAAGGCGGGGAGCGCCACGGACACGACGGTGGCTCTCCTCGTCGAGGCGCTGGAAGACGATTCGCCCGAGGTCCGGACGGCGGCTCTCGTCGCCCTCGCGTCGCTCGGCGAGGCGGGAGTCCCGCATCTGGAGCCCCGCCTGGCCGCGGCGGCGACGCGGGCGGACACCCGGAAGGCGATTCATGGGGCGGGGCCCCGGGCTGTTCCGCTCCTTCTCGCGCTTCTCCGGTCGAGTCACTGGCGCGTGCGCGCCATCGCGTGCGAGCACCTGGGAGGACTCGGCAAGGGCCGACACGCGCTCGCGAGCCTTCTCGTCGACCCCGCGGCGGCGGTGCGGCTGGCGGTCGTCGACGCGGTCGCGAAGATCGGCGGGGAGGGGATCGTGGAGATCCTCGCCCGGGCGCTGGAAGACCGGCACGCGGTGGTCCGCGGGCGCGCGCTGTCGGCGATCGCCGCGATCGAGGTGGAGAGCGAGGCCCGCACCGCGATCCTGGTCCGGGCGGCGGAGTCGGAGAACTGGAGGGTGCGGCTCATCGCCCTCGCCGCGCTGGGTGGTGCCGGGCCGGAGGATGTGCTGCGGAAGGCGCTCGATGATCCACGGGAGGAGGTGCGGGTCCAGGTCGCGATGCGGCTCTTTGACCGGGGGAAGCGCGAGGCGGCGATCGGGGATGTGCTCCTCGGGCGCCTGCGCGCGATCCACGTGAACTCGCCCGCCCGACCCTTTCGGCGGGGGCACCGGAACCTGCGCGCGTTCGGGGGGCGGGGCAGCGTCTCCGGTCTGCGTCTCCCTCCCGTGCCAAAGGACGAGGACGTGGCGCGGGCGCTGGTCGGCCTCGCTCCGGCCACGGTGCCGGGGCTCGTGAAGGGACTCGGCGTCGAGGACGAGTACACCCGCTGGAACGCCATCCTCTTGATTCACCGTATCGGCGGCGAGCACCGGGAGCATCTCGTGCCGGTTCTCGGCGGCCGGTACGAGCCGGACAGGGTCATGGTTGCCGTCCTGCTCGCGCCGCTCCCGGAGCACCGGGACGCGGCGGCCGCGATCCTCGTCCCGGCGTACGTCGAGGCCCGTCTCGCGGATGGCGTCATCGATGAAGATCCCGTGATCCGCGACCCCGGACCCTGGAGGATCTCCGACGACGAGGTCGCGAAGGCGACGAAGCTCCTGGGGAAGGCGGCACTTCCCATCCTGAATGCACAGCTCGAATCACTCGGGCCGAAGCCCGAGCCGGAGGAAGGCTCGGTGCTCAGACCGACGCCCGACGGAACCCGACGCAAGATCCTCACGAAGTTGATCCGGGAGTTCTCGGAGTGACGCCTACCAGGGCTTCTCCTCGAAGTGGGCCCGCGCGCGGTCGTCGGAGAACGAGATCTGGCGGCCGGCGCGGAGGATCTCCTGCAGGATCTGCCGGACGTTCTCCGTCGTCACCGTCACCACGTCGCCCGAGAGGCGGAGCAGCTTCACCGTCGGCGCCGCCCCGTCCAGGTCGTCGAAGAACGTAAACGGCGTCGGCGGGAGCGGGACGACCTCGTCCTCCCGCTGGAGGTTGTAGCTGCCCGCGCGGACCCGGACCACGTAGCCGCCGAGGGTCGGCGAGAAGGTCCACGCCTCCGGCCGGTCACGGACGTTCTTCGACCACTTCGGGTCGAACGGGGCCACGGGCGCCGGGAGCGAGAGGATCGCGCCCGCGAGGATCGGCTCCGGCCGGGGCGGCGGCTTCCGGTAGAGGACCTTCCCCTGAGTCTTCAGGGCCGCCTCGTCCGCGACGGACCATCCGCCCTTTCCGTCCGGCCGCATGGCCTTCCCGGCGACGTCGTCCACGTCGACCGGCGTGATCGTGAGGATCAGCTTGTCCTCCCCGGCGATGACGCGCCAGGGCATCACGAAGGTCAACTCCTGGCCCGGCAACAGCAGGCCCGAGTGGGTGAAGGCCCGGACCTTCTTCCCGTCGATCGATGCCATCTCGCGACGGGACAACGCCGTCATCTCGTGGCGCCGGCCCGCGGTCGCCTCGATGCGGTCGACGTAGACCGCCGCGTCGTGGCCGTTTCTCACGGTGAACTCGACGCGGAGCACCTCGCCGTAGGACTTCGCCTCTCCGAGCGGCTTCGCGGTGACCGTGAAGGACTTCCAGTCCGGCGGCGGCGGGTCCTCGCACGCGGCGAGCAGCACGACCAGCGCGAGGAGGATCAGGCCCCCCGGCTTCAGGACAGGTAGCGCCTTGTCACCTCGACCATGAGGTCGATTCCCACGGCGAGGCACTCCTCGTCCAGGTCGAACTTCGGATGGTGATGCGGGTGTACGATCCCGCGCTTCTCGTTCCTGAGTCCCACGAAGGCGAAGCATCCAGGCACCCTCTCGAGATAAAGGCTCATGTCCTCGCCGCCCATGGACGGCGCCGCGTCGACCACGTTCCGCTTCCCGACGACCGCGACCGCCGCCTCGCGGGCCAGCGCCACCATCTTCGCGTCGTTCACGGTGGCGGGGAGGAACTCGTCGTAGTCTACCTCCGCGCGGCCGCCCATCGACGCCGCGATCCCCTTCGCGATCTTCACCACGCGCCGGTGGACATGCTTCCGTGTCGCCTTCGCGAAGGTGCGGCAGGTCCCGCGAAGGACCGCCTGGTCGGGGATGATGTTGAACGACGTCCCCGCGTCGATCGAGCCGACCGTCACGACGGCCGTGTCGAGCGGGTCGACCTCGCGGGAGACGATCGTCTGGAGCGCGGTCACGATGTGGGCCGCGATCGCCACCGGGTCCACCGAGAGGTGGGGCATCGCCGCGTGGCCGCCCTTTCCCTTCACGCGGATGGTGAAGGTGTCCGTGGCCGCCATGACGGGGCCGTCGATGACGGCGATCTTTCCGGCGGGAAGCGCACTCCATACATGTAATCCGAACGCGGCGTCGACGTCGGGGTTCGAAAGCGCTCCGTCGTCGATCACGTCCTGGGCGCCGAGGAAGCCCTCCTCACCGGGCTGGAAGAGGAGCTTCACCTTCCCACGGTCGATCCCGGTCTCCTTCAGTTCCCGCGCCGCGGCGAGCAGGATCGCCATGTGGGCGTCGTGGCCGCAGGCGTGCATCTTCCCGGCCTCGGCCGAGCAGTAACCGGTCCGGTTCTCCTCCGTGACCGGAAGGGCGTCCATGTCCGCGCGGAGCATGAGGACCGGGCCGGGCTTCCGCGAGGAGATCGAGCCGAGGAGGCCGGTCTTCGCCACCGCCTTCGCGGGGATCTTCATCCCCTTCAGCTCTTCCCGGAGCACCTTCTGGGTCCGGCGCTCCTCGAGGCCGATCTCGGGGTGGCGGTGGAAGTCGCGGCGCCGCTCTTTCGCGTAGTCGAAGTGGCGGCGGCCGGGGGAGACGGGCTTCTTCGCGGGCATGGACTCGCTCCTCGGTCTTCGAAGCGCGCTATCTTACCGGGCCGCGGCGGGAAGGGCCCGGATCCGGATGCGGGAGTCGCGTCCGGGTTGTGCGTGGCGGATCTCGACGCGGTCTCCGGGGATCCGGAGGACGGCGTCCCGATCGACGCGAACGCGCTCCGGCCCGACGAGCACGGGGCCGTCCGCCAC
>JBDLIY010000411.1:0-3918 GCA_039714635.1 Planctomycetota bacterium | reverse complement strand
GCAGCGGATGGAGCCCCGCGTCGGTGAAGGGGCCCGGTGCGGTGCGGCGCTGTTGCTGCTTCTCGTCACGAACTTCGAGCTCTTCTACTGCCTGGGCTTCCGGGTGAGCCACTACGCCGCGTGGTGCGGGGTCGTGGTCCTCAACGCGGTGGCCGCGGCGGGGTTCGCGGTCGCCGGCCGGAGACTCTCTTCCTTCCCCTGGCGGTTCCTCGCCCTCCTGTCCCTGGGCACGACGCTGCTGATGGGTCCGTGGCTGTTCGGGCCCGGGATGGAGCGGGAGTTCGTGATCTTCGCGAACGGGCGGTTCGTCGCCCTCGTCCTGGCCGTCGCGGCGACCTTCGCATTCGGTCGGCTCCTGGTCACCGCGGGCGAGCACACGAGCGACGGAGAGAGAAAGCTCGGCCGGTTCCTCCAGTGGCTGACGGCGCTCCTGATGTTCCTCGTGCTTTCCGCGGAGGCCTGGCTCTACTCGAAGCAGCAGGCGGCCGACCCGCAGCAGGCGCGGTTCGCGACGCAGATGGCGCTCTCTGTTTCGTGGAGCGTCTATGCCGTGGCGATGCTCGCCCTGGGGTTCCGCTTCCGCCTGCGGCCGCTCCGCCTGGTGGCGCTCGGGCTGTTCGCGATCACGGTGGGCAAGCTGGTGATCGTGGACCTCGCGGCGGTCGAGCAGGAGCAGGTCTTCCGCATCCTCTCGTTCTTCGTGGCCGGCGTGCTGATGATCGGCGGCTCGTTCCTCTACCACCGGGTGGAGAAGCTCATGGAGAAGCAGTGGGAGGAGTGACGGGCGGAGTAGGCTCCCGGGTGAAAAACCGACGCCTGTCAGCGTTGTTTCAGCCGGATGAAAAACGGGCGCCTGTCAGCGTTGTTTCACGTGCCGGAGCGCCCTGGCCATCACCTCGGCCTGGCGGCGGCGGGTGTACTTCGTGACGGCCGCCGCGTCGGGGGCCGAGTCGGGGGCCCGACCGCTCCGCCTCTCCTCGACGGCCCGCCACAGGAAGTCCGTGAGGTCGTCGACGGTCTCGAAAGAGCGGCCGGCGCCGCACTCCCGCACGAATGCATCGAGCAGCGCGCCGTCGCCGGGCGCCACCAGGATCGGGCGCCCCGTCGCCAGGTAGTCGAAAGCCTTCGCGAACACCGCCGTGTAGTCGGGCTCCGTCGGCGCCAGGAGAAGGTCGGAGCCAGCGCTCATCGCGAGGGCCTCGGGGCGGGGAACGCGCTCCGTGAACTCGAGAAACGGCTCGAGGTCGCCGGCGCCCTCGCGAACCCGCCGGCACTGGACCTCGCTCGACGCAAGCCCGACGAAACGGAGGCGGAGATCGTCCGGGGTGATCCCCCGCGTCTCGACCAGCCGCCGCACCGCGTCGAGGGTGAACTCGATCCGCTGCCCCGGAGTCAGCGTGCCGACGTGGCTGATCAGCAACGTCCGGTCGTCCGCGCCGGCCCGATCCGCCGGGCCTTCGTAGAGTTCGTCGAAGCCGTTCCGAACGACGGCGGTCGGTTTGCCGTGCATCTCTCCCAGCCGGCCGGCGAGGTGGGAGTCGACGGTCGAGATCAGGGAGCAGCTTTCGAGCGTCCGGCGCTCGATCCTGCACTCGTGCCATCGCGCCAGGCGGGCGCCCCGGCGGCGGTCCCGGCGCGTGACGTGGTTGTGGAACCAGCCGTCGCGGTAGTCGGCGATCCAGGGGACGTCGAACCGACGGGAGAGCCGTGCCGCGTGGCGGAAGAGGATGAACGGCTCCCCCGTCGCGACGATCACGTCGGCGCGGTGGTCCGTGAGCCACCGGGCGGCGGCCTCGAACAGTCCGCGGTGCTTGTCGAAACGCGGCCAGGAGAAGCTGAAGGTCCGGTAGAGAAGGCTCAGCGCCTTGCGCGGGAGCACGAACCGGTGCATCCCGTGCCGATCGATCATCCGCTCGGGGAGCACCGGCGGGAGTTCGACGCGCTCGACCTCCGGGTCCACCTTCCGGTTGGGCGAAGCCACTCCGCCACGAGCCGAAGCGATCACGTGGACGTCCACTCCGTACTCGGGCAGATATCGGCGCCAGCTGGCCGGACGCTGGGCTCCGATCGAGTTGAGCGGCGGGTAATCACAACACAGGATCAGCGCCTTCATCCGGGGAAGCTCTCGATCGCGTCGGCGACGATCCCGACGCTCTCGCGGTCGAGTTCGGGATACATCGGCAGCGAGAGGATCCGGCCCTGCAGGCGCCGGGCCGCGGCCCAACTCTCCGCGGGGCCGGCCGCGGCCGCGTAGGCCGGCGTCAGCGGCAGCGGCGTCGGGTAGTGGACGGCCGTGCTCACTCCCGCCTTCGCGAGGTGATCGCGCAGGCCGTCCCGATCCGGATGCCGGATCACGTAGAGATGCCAGACGTGCTCCGCGCCGGGACGGGCGACCGGGAGGGTGACGGTCGAGTCCGCGAGCCGCCCGGCGTACCACGCCGCCCGCTCCCGCCGCGCGGCGTTCCAGCCATCGACATGGGGCAGTTTCACGGAGAGGACCGCCGCCTGGACGGCGTCGAGGCGGCTGTTCCGCCCGACGACGCGATGGACGTGTTTCTCCCCGGCCTGGCCGTGGTTCGCCAGGCGGCGCACCCGCGCGGCCGCCTCCGGGTCGTTCGTCACCACGCACCCCGCGTCGCCCAGTGCGCCCAGGTTCTTCCCCGGGTAGAAGCTGAACGCCGCGGCGTGCCCGACCGTGCCCGCCTTCGCGCCGTCGATCGCGGCGCCGTGCGCCTGGGCGGCGTCCTCCAGAAGCCGCAGGCCGTGTGCGTCCGCCAGCTTCCGGAGTTCCGGAAGGTCCGCGGCCTGGCCGTAAAGATGGACCGGCAGGAGCGCCTTCGTGCGCGGCGTGATCGCCGCCTCCGCCGCGCCGGCATCCAGGTGGAAGTACACGGGGTCCACCTCGACGAAGACGGGCGTCGCCCCCACCCGGGAGACGGCCTCGGCCGTGGAGATCCACGTCAGCGCGGGGACGACGACCTCGTCCCCGAGGCCGATGTCGAAGGCCGCGAGCATCAGCTCGAGCGCGTCGGTGCCGTTCGCGCATCCCACGCAGTGATCGACGCCGAGCCAGGCGGCGAACTCCTCCTCGAACCGGGCGACCGGCTCACCGCCGATGAAACGGCAGCCGTCGATGCAACCGGCAATGGCCCGGTCGATCTCCGCCCGCAGGGGGCGCATCTGCGCGGCGAGGTCGACGAAGGGGATGGACCGGGGCTCGTTTCTCATGCCGGACCGAGCGGGCGCAGCAGACGGGCGGGATTGCCGACGTAGACCCCCGGCTCGATGAGATCCCGCGTGACGACGGCACCGGCGCCGATCACACACCCGGCGGCGATCCGGACGGGCAGGATGGTGGCGTTGGTGCCGATGGAGACGTCGTCGCCGACGACCGTGGGCCGCCAGAGGTCCCGGTCGCCGCCCGCGGGACCGCCGTTCTCGAACCGGTCGTTGATGAACATCGCGCCGTGCGAGACGAAGCAGCGCTCGCCGATCGCAACCATCTCGCAGATGAAGGCGTGGGACTGCACGCGTGTGCCGGCGCCGATCTCGACGCCGCGCTGGATCTCGACGAACGGCCCGACGAAGCAGCCGTCCCCGATCGCGCACCCGTACAGGTTGACGGGCTCGACGACCTCGACGTCGCGGCCGAAGTCGACGTCGACGATCCCGACGCGGCGCAGCTTCGGCTTCATCGGCCCCCCGTCCTCTCCGGGCCGGCCGCCGCGTACATCCGCTCGATGATCTCGACCACCTTCATGCCTTCGAGGGCGCTGGTCTTGATACTGCTGCGGTCCTGCAGCGCGTCGATGACGTTCTCGATGACCTTGTCGTGGTTCGACATCGATCCTTCGTAGTGGCCGTAGTCGTTCGGCCGCTCGATGGACGGCACGTGGGCCAGTTCGTCGCCTTCCGTGA
>JBDLIY010000410.1:0-3924 GCA_039714635.1 Planctomycetota bacterium | reverse complement strand
GACGACACGCTCGAGATGGCGGAGACCGCCTTCCTGCAACTGCTCGAGGATGACCACGAAGAGAACCAGTTCAAGATCGAGCTGGGCCTGGGCATGGTCTACGTCCTGTACGGGAACCTCTACGCCCGGCGGGCCCGGCTGATCGAGAGTCGCGTCACCGACCGGGGCGCCTCCAGCTCGGAGACCCAGGCGATCCAGACCTCCCTGGCCCAGCGGGACGCGGAGTACAAGAAGGCCCAGGGCTACTTCAAGTCCGTCCTGGTGAAGAAGGACATCCCGGCCGCGAAGAACAACCTCACCGCCCTCCTCCAGCTGGCGAACATCAAGGTCATCCAGCACGACTACCCGGAGGCCCTCGTCTATGCGGAGCGGTATCTCTCCGAAGTCGAACGCTCCAAGAACCGCTGGGTCCAGGCCACCGTCCGTTTCCCGCGCGACAAGCAGATCTGGGAGGCGAAGCTCGCCGGCGCGGTGACGAAGGAAGTCGAGGTCCGGGACGTCATCGCCAACATCCTCTACAAGCTCGGCCGCCTCGAACTCGCGGAGAAGGAGCTGACCCAGGTCATCTTCCTCTCCCCGGAGCGGGGCGACGCCTACCTCGGCCGCGGCATCGTCCGCGACGAACTCGGCCGCAAGGAAGACGCCCTCGGCGACTACAAGGAGTTCATGATCCGCGCCGCGCGCCTCGACCTCTACCACGACGACCCCCGCGTCCTGAAGGCCACGCAGCGCATCATCGAGCTGGAGAAGGAGCTCGGCCTCCCCTCCTCCATCCTCAAGCCCGCCAAGGTCCCCGCGCCCGCCCGCTGAGACCGTATCCGAAAGCGGCTCCGGAAAAAGCCCCGGAAGAGCCCTCTCTCCGGACGTTATGATTCATGGAACCGGATCCGGAGGATCTCGATGCGCACCCTCATCCTCGTCGTGGCGGCCCTGGCCGTCCTTGTCACCCCCGCTCTTGCGGTGGACGACATCCTCACCCTGAAGAACGGGCAGATCGTCACGGGGCGGATCACGGCCCTGGACGACAAGGGCGTGACGGTCGTAAAGGACGAGCGGGAGGCGAAGTACGACTGGTCCTCCCTGACGCCCCGCTGCCAGTACGACATCCGCTCGGACCACCTCGGTGAGAAGGACGCCGACGGCCACGCCACCCTGGCCGGGTTCTGCCTCGAGCACCGCCTGTTCGCCGAGGCCCGGAACGAGGCCAACGTCGCGAAGGCCCTGGGCTTCAAGGACACGAAGACCCTCGCCGCCTTCCTCGTGACCGTGGACCGCACCGAGGCGGAGTACACCTTCGCCAAGGTCGACCAGCTCGTCGCGGAGGAGGAGTTCGACGAGGCCCGCGAGGCGATCCGCCGGTTCCTGAAGCAGGCGCCTCCCAGCGACTACACGGAGGAGGCCCGCCGCCGCGTCGCCGACCTGATCCGCCGCCGGGACGCGCAGATCCTGCGCCTCGAGGAGGAGCAGGAGGCGACGAAGAAGCTCGAGAAGCAGAAGAAGCTCGACGAGCGGATCCAGCAGCTGACGGACCAGGTGAAGAAGCTGCGGGAGGAGGCGGACAAGGCCTACGCGGAGGCGGTCCGCTACCACACCCTCGGCAACGTGAGCCGCGCCCGGAAGGGCTGGGAGCTGGCGGAGAAGCTGCTCTTCAAGGCCCATCACGCCCTGAGCCGGCTGCAGCGCCTCGTCCGCCGCGGCCCGGTGTACGACAAGGCGTCGGAGCAGAAGACGGCGATCCGGAAGAAGCTGGTCGAGGTCTATCTCGGCCTGGCGAAGATGCTCTGCCGGGACCGCAACTTCAAGCGCGGCGTCCCTTACCTGAACAAGGTCCTGTTCCTCGACCCGGTGAACAAGGAGGCCCTGGAGCTCCGCCGCTGGGTGGACGCGACCTGGCTGAAGTCGAGCGCCCGCCGCCTGACGAACACCCCCGGCGTGAGGGTGACCGGCGGCACGAGCCGGTAGGCGACCTCACGTCGGAGATCCCCCATGAGGTCCATCTCGCGCTGAAGCGGGGTGCCCGCGCACCGCGCATCGAGCATCCGCCTCTCCGGGTGTTCCGGTTCTCGGGCGACTCCTGGTCGGAGGGGATCGAGACCCATCGGATCGACGGAGTGGATGTTCGCGTCTACACGGCGGCCAAGACAATCGCGGACTGCTTCAAGTACCGGAACAAGCTCGGTCTCGACGTCGCTCTCCCGGCCCTGAAGCTCTACCTGCGTCGGCTGGGTGGCCGGACGGTTGAACTCGTCCGCTACGCCCGGATCTGCCGCGTCGAGAAGGTCATGCGCCCCTACCTCGAGGCGCTCCTGTGAGTCGGCGGGAACTCAAGGACGTCGCCGCCTCGGTCCGGCAACGACTGTTGAACGCGGCACGCACATCCGGCCGTCCGTAGGAACCCGCACCCCCGGTCGCGTATCCTCCAATTCCGACCCGAGAGTCCGAAATCAGGCGTGCCGCAGGAGGAGCCCCGTGATCATCCAGGTCATCACGTTCGAAACGACACTGTCCGAGGAGCAGGTCCTGGCGACCGCGAGGGAGCGCGCGGACCGGTTCCGGGCGCTGCCGGGGCTCGTCCAGAAGTACTACGTCAGGCTCGACCGACCGAACCGGTTCGGCGGGGTCTACCTCTGGGACTCGCGCGAGTCGATGGACGCCTACCGGCAGTCCGACCTCGCCGCCACGATCGCCGAAGCCTACGGCGTGGTCGGCCGGCCGGAGATCCAGATCCTGGAGACACTGTTCGACCTGCGGGAGGACTAGCCCCCCGTCAGCAGCGCCCACACCCGCTGCGCAACCACCACGTATGCGTTGTCCCACGCCTCCTCCCGGAAGAACCGCGTCGGCAGGCCGGGGCTGCCCACGAACGGGCGGAGGATCCAGGCCAGCTGGATCGCCACGAAGACGTACAGGATCGCCCAGGCGGTGCGGCCGTTGCGGTGCCTCGGGTTCGCCGCGATCAACGGCGCGTAGTGCTTGCTCAGCGTGAGCTGCGCCGCCACCGTGGCCAGCAGGAACATCCCCCCGTTGAAGACGAGGGCGAAGTTGTAGTCGTCGCTCGACACGTAGATGAACAGCGTGAAGGGCGCGAGGCTCGCCAGGCACACGGCGCCCGTCGCCTGGGCGGCGACGATCCCCCGGAACGCGGAGGTGAAGTCGTTCCGGAGGCCGAGCAGCGTATTGACCACGAAGAAGTTCGGCAGGCAGACCACCGACGTCAGGACGAAGAGCATCGGGACCTTCAGGCCCGAGTACAGGGACTGAAGCGGGCGGGCATCGGAGAAGCCCATCGCCGTGCCGTAGGCGAAGCCCGCCAGGCAGACCAGGCCCCCGAGAGCCAGCCAGGGCACCCGGGACGCATCGATGGAGAAGCGCCCCTTCGACCGCAGGAGACTCTCGACGGAGGTCAGCATGGGATCAGGAGAACAGGTCCCCGAGGGTCTTGATCACGGCCTGGAAGAAGTTCGATTCCCGCTCCCGGAAGAACTGCACCGGGAGGTTCGGGGAACCGATGAACGGGCGCAGGATCCAGCCCATCTGCGCGCCCACGATGCCGTAGATCACGATCCAGACGATGAAGATGCGCCGCTGCACGTCCTCCGGCGTCGTCAGGGGCATGGGAGCGTAGCGATCCCGGACAGGGGTGACGCTGACCGTCGTCCCGGACGGCCTCTCCTCCGCGTCTTCGTCGCCGTCCTTCTCTTCCGGCGCGGGGACCGGCGGCGGTGTCTCGGTCCCGAAGACCGCCTTCAACGTGTTGTTCAGGAACACGAGCCCGACGATCCCGGAGACGCCGAAGAAGACGACGTTCAAGATGATCATGAACGGGTAGCTGTCGGTGCTGACGGTGAAGAAGCCGGTCACCGGGCCGAAGCTCGCGAGCAGGGCAAGGTTCACGCCGACCGCGACGAGGAGCAGCCGGAGCGT
>JBDLIY010000409.1:0-3928 GCA_039714635.1 Planctomycetota bacterium | reverse complement strand
CTTCCGGAAGTTCTTCTCCGCCGCCTCGACGTCGCGCTTGCTGAAGAAATACGCGCCCAGTCCGTGGTAGCCGAGGGGGCTGCGGATGTCTCTCTCGAGGACGCGCTCGAACTCCACGCGGGCCTTCTCGTACTCCCTGGCGAGACCGTAGGCCCGGCCGAGCAGGTACCGGTTCGCCGCGGTGTCGGCGCGCGCGACGCGGGCCTTCGCGTCGGCGAGGACCTCGTCGGCTTTGCCTTCCCTCGCCTTCTCGTCCATGGTCTTGACGATGTTCTCCACCGCCGGATCCACGGCGAGCGCGTTCGAAGCGGCCAGGATCAGGAAGGTCGGGACGATCAGGGTGATGAGGAGCGGTCTCTGCATGGGAATCCTCGTGGTGAGTCCCCGGGCGCCTCGAGCGGGCGACCCCGGAGTCGACGCGAGTCTATCAGGGCGGGCAAAGCCCGGCGGAGCAAATCAGGCATGCTCCGGCAGGCCGCCGAGCACGTCGAAGAAGCAGGGGAAGGACTTCGCGACGCAACCGGGATTCAGGATGCGCACGCCGGACGTCGCGAGGCCGAGCACGGAGAAGGCCATCGCGATGCGGTGGTCGCCCACCGGGTCCACCTCTCCGCCGGTCACCGTCCCGCCCTCGACGACGAGGCCGTCCTCCCGCTTCGACGCCACTCCGCCGAGAGCGCGGACGGCCTCCACCGTCGTCTCGATCCGGTCGCTCTCCTTGACGCGCAGGTGCGGCACGCCGCGAATGACAGTCTGCCCCGGGACCGTCATCCCCACCGCCGCCACCGTCGGCACCAGGTCCGGAGCGTCCCGGAGATCGACGTCGACGCCGCGCGTCACCGGTCCCCGCACCTCGGGGCCCTCGGGAGTCCGCTCCACGGTCGCCCCCATCTCCTCCAGCACGGCGAGGATCTTCAGATCGCCCTGGCGGGAGGATTCGGGGAGGTTCGTCACGCGGACGCGGCCGCCCGTGACGGCCGCGGCGGCGAACAGGTAGGAGGCCGCCGTGGCGTCGCCCTCGATCGCGTAGGACCGCCCGGCGTAACCCCCGCCGTCCGCCGCGACGCGGTCCTCCGCGGGACGGAGGACCCGGGCGCCGAACGCCGTCATGATGTCCTCGGTCATGTCGAGGTACGGCGCGGAGACCGCCCGGCCCGTCATGCGCACGGACAGCCCGCCGGGCAGGCACGGTCCGATCAGGAGCAGCGCGGACGTGAACTGGCTCGAGACGTCCGCGGGCACCGTCACGCGCCCTCCCGCCAGGTTCCCCGGCTGGGAGACGACGGGTGCACCACCCGCGCCGGTGGCGTAGATCTCCGCCCCGAGGGCGCGGAGCGCCGCACACAGGGAGCCGACCGGCCGCCGCTGCAGCCGGGGCGTCCCGTCGATGACGAAGCTCCCGCTGGCCAGCGCCGTCATCGCGGTCAGGAAGCGCAGCGCCGTCCCCGACGCGCCCACGTCGAGATACGCCCGGCGCACGGGGAAGCTCCCGTCGCCACCGGAGACGCGGACTTCGGAGCGCGCCTCGTCCACCGCGACCTCGAGCCCGAGGGAGCGGACGGCTTCCACGAGGCGCAGGGTGTCCTCGCAGACGAGCGCCCCGGTCAGGACGGTCTCGCCGCGGGCGAGCGCTCCGATGGCCAGGCCGCGATTCGTCAGACTTTTCGAACCGGGGACCGGCACCGACGCGTCCGGGACCTTCCGCTGCGTGATCTCGAGCATGGGTCTCCTCTTTACCCCATGGCCGGCCCGCGGCCAACGGATCCCGCGGGCCGGGACAAGCCCGTCTTTGACGTGGCCGATCCACTTGGTAGAAGAGGGCTCCCCACACGGCATTGCGGACTTCACAGGGCTTGGAGGAACCATGGCGAACACGGTCACCCACACCGATCTCAGCGGCCTGCCGCTCGTCAAGCAGGGCAAGGTCCGGGACCTGTACGAACTTCCCGAGGGCTACCTGATCGTGGCCACGGACCGCCTCTCGGCGTTCGACGTCGTCTTCGACGAGGGCTTCCCCGGCAAGGGCCGGGTCCTCACGGAGCTGACCGCGTTCTGGTTCGACCACCTCGCGGACGTCATCCCGAACCACCTCATCACCTGTGACGTGGACGAGATGCCCGACGCCGTGAAGCCCCACGCCGACGTGCTGCGCGGCCGCACGATGCTCGTGAAGAAGGTCGACGTGCTGCCCGTCGAGTGCATCGCGCGCGGCTACCTCGCCGGGTCCGGCTACAAGTCCTACGTGAAGTCCGGCACGGTCTGCGGCATCCAGCTGCCCGAAGGCCTGCAGCTCTCCTCGCGCCTGCCGGAGAACCTCTTCACCCCGTCGACGAAGGCGGACGTCGGGCACGACGAGAACATCACCTACGAACAGGCGGTGGAGATCATCGGCACCGACACCGCGGCGCGGCTGGAGCAGGCGACGCTCGAGCTCTTCGCCAAGGGCGGAGAGTACCTGGCGGGCCGCGGCATCATCCTCTGCGACACGAAGTTCGAGTTCGGCCGGACGGCGGACGGCGAGATCATCCTCATCGACGAGGCCCTGACGCCGGACTCCTCGCGGTTCTGGGACAAGGAGACGTACCGGGAGGGCGTCGCCCAGGACTCGTTCGACAAGCAGATCGTGCGCGACCACCTCGACGCCACGGACTGGGACAAGACGCCGCCCCCGCCGCCCCTGCCGGCGGAGGTGATCGAGAAGACATGCGGCCGTTACCGCGAGATCGCGGAGCGGATCATCGGCAAGGAGATCGAAGGATGAGTGCAGTCACGGTCGGCGTGGTCATGGGCAGCGCCTCGGATCTTCCCGTCATGGAGAAGACGGGCGCGATGCTCGCGAAGCTCGAGATCCCCCACGAGATGCGGGTGATCTCGGCGCACCGCACACCCCACGAGGCGGCGGAGTACGCGACCGCCGCGGCGGACCGCGGCATCCAGGTCCTGATCGCCGGGGCCGGCGGTTCGGCGGCGCTGGCGGGCACGCTCGCCGCCCACACGAACCTCCCGGTGATCGGGATCCCGGTGGACGCGAGCACCCTCAGCGGCGTCGACGCCCTCTACTCCTGCGCCCAGATGCCCCCGGGCTTCCCCGTCGCCACCGTGGCGATCGGCGAATGGGGCGCGATGAACTCGGCGCTCCTCGCGGCCCGCATCCTCTCCCTCGGTGACGAAGCCCTCGCCGCCCGCCTCGCGGAGTACCGGGAGGGGATGGCCGAGAAGACCCGGAAGGCCGATCGCGAGCTCCAGGCGAAGGCCGGGAATGCCTGATCTCCTCCCTCCGCCGACCCTCCGCTGGGAGGGCGGCGCCGACGGCCGGCTGTTCATCATCGACCAGACCCTCCTCCCCGCCGAGGAGACCGAGATCGAGCTCGCCACTCCCGAAGACGTGGCGGACGCGATCCTTCGCCTCGCCGTCCGCGGCGCGCCGGCCATCGGCGTCGCGGCGGGGTACGGGCTTTTCCTGGCGGCGAGACGGATTCCCGAGGACCTTTCGCGGGATGAGTTCCTCGCGCGACTGGACGCCGAGCGGGCCGCACTGGCCGCGGTCCGCCCCACGGCGGTCAACCTCGCGTGGGCGCTGGATCGCGGTTTCGGCGCGGTCCGGGAACTGCCCGACGTCCCGGCGATCCTCGACGGGCTCCACCGCGAGTCGATCGCCATCCACGACGAGGACCGCGCGGCCTGCGACGCCATGGGCCGGCACTCCCTCGAGCTGATCCGGGACGGCGGGACGTACCTCACCCACTGCAACGCCGGCGCCCTCGCCACCGGTGGCTGGGGCACGGCGCTCGCCGGCTTCCACCTGGCGGCGCGCGAGGGGCTCTCCATCCACGTCTACGCGGACGAGACCCGTCCGCTGCTCCAGGGCGCGCGCCTGACGTCCTGGGAACTCGCGCGGAGTGGCGTTTCCGTGACCGTCATCTGCGAT
>JBDLIY010000408.1:0-3931 GCA_039714635.1 Planctomycetota bacterium | reverse complement strand
CCGGTTGCCGGCGACGAAGCCGTCGAGCATCTCCTTCAGTTTCCGATTGCCCGGCCGCACGGCCCAGGCGAGATCCCCGCCGCGGAGCGCGACGTCCGATGCGATCCGGAGCCCGTCGAGCGCCTCCGCCCAGAGCTCGGCCAGGTAGCGGTCGGCAACCGTGTACGAGATCGCGCCGCTGTGGACCATCTCCAGGACGTCCTCGGTGGCGAAGCCCCGGCCGAACGTCTCCACGACGATCGGCGCGAGGCCGGCCGCCGCCAGGTCGCGGTTCACCTCCGCCAGGCTCTCCTCGTAGCTCGTGCCCGCGACCACGTGGACGCGCTTCCCGGCGAGGTCCTCCCACTTCGAGACCGCCGGGGCGCCGGCGTGCGTGACGAGGACCTGGTCGACACCGGTGAGATAGGGATCCGTGAAGGCGACCTTCGCGGAACGTCCGGGCGTGATCGTCAGCGCCGCCGCCGCCACGTCGCCATAGCCCGCGAGGAGCGAGGGGATCAGCTGTTCGAACGGGTGGGGGATGAACGCGATCCTGATCGGCGGCTCGTCCTTCCGCCGGCTCTTCGCCAGGTGCTTCTCCAGTTCGTGGAACAGCTCGGCCTCGAAGCCGCGGATGCGCCCCTGCGCGATGAAGAAGTTCGTGCGGCTGTAGCTGACCAGGACGCGCAGGACCTTCCGCTCGCGGATCCTGTCCCAGTCCTCGGTGAAGGGCTTCGTCACCCGGAGGACGAGCGCCGGCGCGTGCTCGCCGTCATCCCAGGTGACGGTCTCCGGTTCGGCCGCGGGATCTGTCGCCGGGTCGGGTGTCGAGGGTTCGGAGCAGGCGGAGACGAGGGCGAGAAGGGCGAGGAGCAGCGCGGTTCGGAGCATGCCCCACGGCTATACCACCCGCCGTGGGTCGCTCCAAGGTCCCCGGTCTTCGGGGCCTCCCGCGAGGATCCAGATCCTTGGTGGCACCTTCCGCGCCGGGCATGATGCGGCGACATCACTTCGATCCAAGGGAGGGAAGACCTGATGAAAGCCTACGTAGCCGAGGTCTTCGGCACCTTCTGGCTGGTCCTCGGTGGTTGCGGCAGCGCCGTCCTCGCGGCCGCGTTCCCCGAAGTGGGGATCGGGCTCCTCGGCGTGTCGTTCGCCTTCGGCCTGACCGTGCTCACGATGGCCTTCGCCATCGGCCACATCTCCGGCTGCCACCTGAACCCCGCGGTGTCCATCGGCCTGGCGGTCGGCGGGCGCTTCGACCCGAAACAGCTGGCGCCCTACATCGGCGCCCAGGTGGTCGGTGGTCTCGCGGCGGGCGGCGTCCTCTACGTGATCGCCTCCGGCCAGGCCGGATTCGACGCGGCGGCGAGCGGTTTCGCGTCGAACGGCTTCGGCGAGCATTCGCCCGGCCAGTACACGATGGTGGCGGCGCTGGTGTGTGAAGTCGTCATGACGGCGATGTTCCTCCTCGTCATCATGGGCTCCACGGACGAGCGGGCGCCGGCCGGCCTCGCGCCGATCGCGATCGGCCTCTGCCTGACGCTCATCCACCTGATCAGCATCCCGGTGACGAACACGTCGGTGAACCCGGCGCGGAGTACCGGTGTCGCGATCTTCCAGGGCGGCTGGGCGATCTCCCAGCTGTGGCTCTTCTGGATCGCCCCGATCGTCGGCGCCGCCATCGGCGCGGCGATCTACAAGTTCATCGGCGCGAAGGACGACGCCTGATCTCAAGACGGCAATCCTTTACTCCGTCGCGGGGAGGGGGTTGATTCCTCTCCGCGATGGAGTTCACCCTCGAAATGGCCGTCGTGCTCGGGGTCGTGGTCGCGACCCTCGTGCTCTTCTCGAAGGAGGTCCTCTCCCCGGACCTCGTCGCGCTGCTCGCCGTCGTGACGCTGATGCTCGTCGGCGTCGCCACTCCCGCCACGGCGCTCGCCGGGTTCTCCAACCCCGCGGTCCACACGATCGCGGCGATGTTCGCGATCTCCGCGGGCATCATCAAGACGGGCATCATCGAGAAGTTCGGCCACCGCCTGATCCACCTCGGCGGTGAGAGCCCGACCCGGGTCTTCTTCATCACCCTCGTCACCGTGGTCGTCCTCTCGGCCTTCGTGAACAACACGCCGATCATCGTGATGATGATCCCCGTGGCCCTCGGGATCGCGGCCCACCACGACATGCCGGCGTCGAAGCTGCTGATCCCGATCTCCTACGCGTCCATCCTGGGCGGATCCTGCACGCTCATCGGCACCTCCACGAACCTCGTCGTCTCCGGCATCGCGACGGAGAAGGGGCTGGCCCCGCTTTCCATGTTCGAGATGGTGCCGGTGGGGCTGGTGTTCGCGGTCCTCGGCGTGCTCTACCTCATGCTCGTCGGCCGGCGGGTCCTGCCGGAGCGGCAGACGGTCACGTCCAGCGTCTCCGGCGGGAAGATCCGCGAGTACGTCACCGAACTCGTGATCCGCCCCGGCTCGCCGCTGATCGGGCGGAGGCTCGGGGAGACCGACCTGACGAAGGACGACCGTCTCCGCATTCTCGAGGTCATCCGCGGCGACGAGATCCTCTGGCCGCCGCTCGGCCTCACGGTGCTGAGGGCCGACGACATCCTGCTGGTGAAGGGGAGCGTCGGCGAGATCCTGGCCGCCGGCCGGCGGACCGGCGTCGAGATCATTCCCGACCTCGCGCCGGAGTCGGTGAAGATCGACGCGCTCTCCCACACCCTCGCGGAGGCGGTCGTCACGCCCGGCTCCCGGTTCGAGGGGGCGACGATCGGCGAGATCGGCTTCCGCCGCCACTTCGGCGTCTCCGTCCTCGCCCTCCAGCGGCACGGCCGCCACCGGATCCGCGAGAAGGTCGGCCGCCTCCGCCTCCTGCTCGGCGACATTCTCCTCGTGCAGGGCGACGCCGGGGCGATCGAGCGGCTGCGCGAGGAGGAGGGGATCGTCCTCCTGGAGGGTGTGGAGGAGAACGTCGTCCAGCGCCATCGGGCACCCCTGGCGCTCGCCATCCTCGCCGGCGTGATCCTCGCCGCGACGTTCAGCCCCCTTCCCGTGGTGGCGTGCGCCCTCGTCGGCGCCGGCCTGATGGTGGCCACCCGCTGCATTTCGCCGCGCGAGTTGTACCGGAGTCTCGACGTCCGGACGCTCGTCCTCGTGGCGGCCATGATCGGCGTCGGCCTGACGGCGGAGCGGACGGGCACGACGGCGTGGATCGCGGGGCATCTGCTCGCCGTCGTCGAGCCTCTCGGGCCTTACGGCGCGCTGGCGATGGTCTACCTCGTCACGAATGTCCTGACGGAGTTCCTGTCGAACGCGGCGGCGGCGGTGCTGATGGTGCCGTTGGCGATCAACACCGCGCAGGACATGGGCGTCAGTGAGCGGCCGTTCGTGCTGGCGGTCGCGTTCGCGGCGTCGGCGGCCTTCTCGACGCCGGTGGGCTACCAGACGAACACGATCGTCTACGGCCCGGGCGGCTACCGGTTCTCGGACTACCCGAAGGCCGGCCTGCCGTTGAACCTGCTCTTCCTCGTCGTGGCGACGATCCTCATTCCGGTCTTCTGGCCGTTTTGACTCCGGGGGCGGGGAGAATCCGGTATGGTCCGCTCTCGCGGCGGGGGCTCCCGTCGCCCGAACGCCGAGGAGCGATGGACGAAGTCACGCCCAGCCCGGATCCCGTGCCGCCGAGGGGCCTCCTCGCCGACCATCCGCTCAAGGTCAACCCCGTGATCGCCTGGATCTACCGGAAGGTCTGGGACCTCCGGCACCCCTCGACCCGCTTCCTCTTCTTCGCCACGACGGGCCGGAGCGGGACCGGGACGTTCGCGCGGATCCTCGACGGGTGTCCCGACGTCCGCGCATGGCACGAGGCGCGGCCGAAGATGGACGGGGAGATCCTGGTCGCACGCCAGGCCGGCCGCGGTGCCGTCGTCGCGCGCGAGTACTGGACG
>JBDLIY010000407.1:0-3953 GCA_039714635.1 Planctomycetota bacterium | reverse complement strand
CGCCCTCCAGAGGGAGGACGGGGGCTTCGCGCCGTGGGACGGAGCGCTCTCGGACACGGCGACGACGGCCCGGGTCCTCGAGGCGCTTCTCGAGGTCCGGCCCTGGGTGGACGTGGACAAGACGCGAATCCGGCGCGCCGTCGACCGGCTGAGACCGGTTGCGTCGTCCGACGACGCGACGGCGGCTCACATCTTCGACGTCGTGTCCCGAGTGAGAGCCCGGGACGTGGACGGCATCGGGAAGCGATTCCCGCCGGGGTCCTGGAAACGCCTGCCGCCGCGGGCGCGGGCCCGGCTCATCACCATTCTGCCCTTCGCGGATGAGCCCACGATCAAACGCTACTTCGCCGCGTTCCTGCGCGAGGCCCGCCGGGGACCCGGGGAAGCACTCTCCTGGTCCGACGTTCCGGGGCGGGACGTCGAGACGACCGCGATCGTCCTGGGAAACCTCCCCATCGAGGACGTGGACGGCGCCGCCCGCTTCCTCCTCGACCGGAGGACCGGCCCGTCCTGGGCCGATCCCCGCACAGCGACGGAAGCCGTACGTGCGCTGATGAGCCGGGGCACGGGCATCGCCCCCGAAGCGGGCGATCCGGTCCCCCTGCGGATCCGCGTCGAGTCGGGTCTCGTCGCCGCCGTGAAGCTCTCGCGGGAGGAGCTGACGACGACCGGCCGGGTGTTCGTCGTGGCGGACGGCTCGGTGCCCCGCGGGCCGTTCGAGGTCGAGTTCACGCGCGGGGGCGACGCGGACGTGGACGTCGTGGCCGTACTCACCTGGCGTGGGGCCGCGGACGGGCCGGAGCCCGATGATCGGGTCGCGCTGCGGTCGACACTCTCCCGGATCGCGACGGACGGACGGACATCGTTGTCCGGAGCGGTCGAACGCGGAGAGACGCTCCTCATGACCGTCGAGGTCGAGGCGAAGACATCTGTCGGGTCGCTCGCCGTGGACATGCCCTTCGCCACCGGGACGATCGCGCTGCCGGCGCACGTCTTCGACATCGGGACACCGCCCGGCGTCGGCCGGACCGATCGGGACGACCGGGTCCGGTTCCTCCTGCCGGCGATGGAGAGAGGCGGCCGGGCGAAGCTCGAGCTCGTCCTGCGGGCGACGTGGGAAGGGAAGTTCGTGATCCGCGCCGCGACAGCGACGGGGCTCGATTCGGGCGCGCATCTCGGCGCGGGGGAGGCGGGGACGCTCGAGGTTCGCTGAAGGTGCGCGTTTTGCCCTGACTCCGTATGGAGGAGACGCGCTACCGGACCACGCGGATCGTGAGCTCCTCGTGGCGGCGGGCGAAGCCCAGGGCCTCGGCCAGGTGGACCGAGGGCTCGTTCTTCTGCTCGACCCAGTAGACCGGGACGACGTCGTGCTCGAAACACCACCGCGCCGCCGCCGCCACCACCGCGGCGCCGTGACCCTTCCGGCGATGCTTCTCCGCCGTGTGCACCGCGAGGTTGCCGCCCCGGTGGTCGATGTCGGAGACGAACCCGTCCGCCGCGACCTCGCCGTCCTCCATCACCGCGAACTTGCGGCCCTCCTCGCGAATCTTCCGGCTCCGGACCCAGCTGAACCGGCGGGTCCGCTTCCCCCGGGGCCTCATCCGGGCGTGGTAGGCGTCGCGATGTTCCTCCGTGACGACCTCCACGCGCTCGATCCCCGCCGGGAGGACGAGGTCCTGCGGCGTCACCGTCAACCGCAGCATCCGCCAGGGATCCCGCAGCGGAAGCACCTCGTGGAAACAGTCGTCCATCTCGCCGAGAAGTGCGTCGTCGAGCGCGTCGAACTCGAGGTCGCCAAACCAGCGGCGGACGCGGTCCTCGTGGGCGGGATCCACGGAGAAAACCACACGGTCGCGCCAGACGGTGGCGAGGAGCGGCGTCACGCTGTGCCAGCAGACCGGCACCGTCCGCTGGCCGCAGGCGAAGACGGTCTCCCCGGACGCGAACCGGCCCTCGTCCATGCCGAAGAACCGGCGGTAGTGACGAAGGAAAGCGTCTTCGGACAAGGGCTTCGGGCCTCCGGCGGTTTCGGGGAACGGATCAGTACTCGCTGCACCTCGTGGTCCGAGCGGACCTCCGCAAGCGCGGCTGCAGGGACTGCTCGTTCTGCGGCCACTCTTGGGGGAATCGGTCGCGAAAGCACGGATCGTCTGGTCGAATAGAACGTCTGGGGAGGCGATTTGCCAGGGCGAATCAGGACCGGTTGCAGGACTGGGAAGGGGAGCGCATGTTCCGAACCGCCGAGCTGGGCCAGAAGGTTTCCAAGGCGGAGTTCAACCAGGCGGTGCCCGATCTCCGGATCGCCCTGATCGAAGCGCAACAGGAGATCCGCAAGGCGGGGGTTCCCGTCATTATCGTCTTCGCCGGCGTGGACGGGGCCGGGAAGGGCGAGAGCGCGAACCTCCTGCAGGAGTGGATGGACCCGCGCTGGATCGTCACCCGCGCCTACGAAGATCCCTCCGAGGAGGAGGGGGAACGGCCGGAACTCTGGCGGTACTGGCGCGACCTGCCCCGCGAGGGACAGGTGGGCATCTTCCTCTCCGCCTGGTACTCGCGGCCGTACCTCGACCGGGTCTACGGAAAGATCAGCCGGTCGGAGTTCGACGAGGCCCTCGACCGGATCCTCCAGTTCGAGCGCATGCTCGCCAACGACGGGGCGCTCATCCTGAAGTTCTGGATGCACCTGGGAAAGAAGGCCCAGGAGAAGCGGTTCAAGAAGCTGGAGAAGGACCTGCTGCAGGCCTGGCGGGTGACGAAGAAGGACTGGAAGCACTGGAAGTTGTACGACAAGTTCATCGACGCGGCCGAGCACACGATCATGAAGACGAGCATCGGCCGCGCGCCGTGGACGATCGTGGAAGGGGCCGACGCGCGATTCCGGGGCCTGAAGGTCGGCCAGACCGTCCTCGAGGGGATCCGGCGCCGGATCGGGGAGGTCGAGGCGGAGACGGCCGCGCCTTCCGACTCCGAAAACAGCTACGCGCTCTCCACCGGAGGAAGCGAGGACTCGATCGGCTCCGCGTCGGTCCTCTCGGCGCTCGACATGACGAAGGCGCTTCCGAAGGACGAGTACCGGAACGAGCTGGACAAGTACCAGGCGATGGTGAACCTGCTGTCGCGCGAGGCCCGGGAGCGGAAGATCTCCACGATCCTCGTCTTCGAGGGCTGGGACGCCGGCGGCAAGGGCGGGAACATCCGCCGCATCACGGCCGCGCTCGACGCCCGGGACTACCAGGTGATCCCGATCGCCGCGCCGACGGACGAGGAGCTCTCCCACCACTACCTGTGGCGGTTCTGGCGGCACCTTCCCCGCGGCGGCCGCTTCACGTTCTTCGACCGGAGCTGGTACGGGCGGGTCCTCGTGGAACGGATCGAGGGTTTCGCCACGGAGAAGACGTGGCGCCGGGCCTACGGGGAGATCAACAACTTCGAGAGCCACCTCGTGGACCACGGCGACGTGCTGCTGAAGTTCTGGCTGCACGTGACGAAGGAGGAGCAGGCGGCGCGGTTCAAGGCCCGGGAGGAGATATCCTTCAAGCGCTGGAAGCTGACGGAGGAGGACTGGCGGAACCGGGAGAAATGGGACGAGTACGAGATCGCGGTGAACGACATGGTCGCCCAGACCAGCACGCGCGCGGCGCCGTGGGTTCTCGTGGAGGGAAACAACAAGCGGTTCGCGCGGATCAAGGTGCTGAAGACGATCTGCCGGCGACTGCACGAGAGGCTCTCGGATGACTGACGACGAGACCCTGAACCAGACTGAGGATGGCCCGGTGGAGCGGCCGGCGGACGCGGAGCCCGCCGAGGCGGAGACGCCGGCCGGGAACGAAGCGGATGCGCCGGTCGAGGACGCGACGGAGGCGCCCGTCCCGGCGCGCCGGACGCCCGGGGACCCGGGCGATCTGCCGGCGCCGCTGCCGGACGGGTCCTTCGACCTGCGGGATCCGGCCTGC
>JBDLIY010000406.1:0-3961 GCA_039714635.1 Planctomycetota bacterium | reverse complement strand
CTGGCGGCGCGCGAGGGGCTCTCCATCCACGTCTACGCGGACGAGACCCGTCCGCTGCTCCAGGGCGCGCGCCTGACGTCCTGGGAACTCGCGCGGAGCGGCGTTTCCGTAACCGTCATCTGCGATTCCGCCGCGGCGACCGTGCTCACGCGCGGCGACGTCGACGCGGTCTTCGTCGGCTCCGACCGCATCGCGGGCAACGGGGACGTCGCGAACAAGATCGGCACCCTGTCGGTCGCGCTCGCGGCGCATCGCGCCCGCGTGCCGTTCTACGTGGTCGCCCCCTCTTCCACGTTCGATCTCTCCCTCGCCTCCGGCTCCCTCATCCCGATCGAGGAACGGGCGGCGGAGGAGGTCGCCATGGGATTCGGCCCGCGGACGATGCCGGCCGGCGTGCCGGCGCACAATCCGGCGTTCGACGTCACGCCGGCGGAGCTGGTGACGGCGATCGTGACGGAGAAGGGCCTGATCCGGCCGGTCGACGCGGAAACCGTGCGTTCCGTCGTGGCTTGAGGCTCAGCGCCCCGTCCCGGAGGCCATCTCGCGCTGCCGCGCGGCCAGGCCGATCGTCGCGCGGCAGACCTCCCGGATGACCCTGAGCGCCACGCAGCCCGCCGCGCCCACAACGAGGAGCAGCCCGGCGACGACGATGCGGAGCACGGGCTCCCCGTGGAGAAGCTCGAAGCATCCCCCGGCACCGGCGGCGAAGACGACCAGGAACAGCCAGGACAGCGGCCCGAGCCGTCCCGCCCAGGCCTCGAGACCGATCAGGTCGTAGGCGGGCGCCTCGCCGGCCTCGACCGACGGCTCCCTTTCCTCCGGGCTCACCACCCGCTGCGGCGTCTTCCGGGGACGGGGTGGAGCGCTTCGAGCCGCCGCGCTGATCTCGGCGTCGAAGTCGTGCGTCCCCGTGTCCCGCCGCCCGTTCGGGCGCAGGCTCTTCGCCGGGCTCAACGCGGGAACGGTGAACTCGTGGCCGCAGGAGACACAGCGGACGGCCTCGCCGGCCGAGGACTCCTCCGCGGAGAGTGTGGTGCCACACCGGCACTGGAAGTGGATCATCGCGCAGTCTCGCCGCCGGGAAGCCCTTCCCCGTGCGGATTTTGCCTTGGGAAACACCGCCCGGATTCCGATGGGAGATCGGACGTTCGGCGGAGGTGCATTCTAGCGACCCCCGGCCGGGCCGGGAGGAAAAGGCTCCCTTCGTCGGACTCCGGGATCGAAGAACCTCCGGCCGGTATACCGGCACGCAGGGAGGGGAGAGACGCCTATGGCTCTGGGCGGTGACCTCAGGAACATCAACCTGGCGGACATCTTCCAGACCCTGAGCATGAACCGCCAGGTCGGCACTCTGGTGGTGCGCAACGGGGTCAAGGAGAAGAAAGTCTATTTCTCCGGGACGGGGGTGAGCCTCTGTTCCGGGCGGACGATTCCCGGCTTCCGGCTGGGGCGCTACCTCGTCGGCACCGGCCGGGTGACCGAGGAGGACCTGCGAACCGCGCTCGAGGAGCAGCGCCGCACGGGCGATCTCCTCGGGAAGGTCCTGGTCGACCTCGAACTGTGCTCCACGGAAGACGTGGAGACCGTCATCCGGTATCACGCGGCGGAGGAACTCTACGAGATCTTCGGGTGGGATCGGGGCGACTTCCAGTTCCTCGAAGGCTCCTCCAGCGACATCCTCGACCGCCCCTCCCCGTTCGCCCTGACCCAGTTCGAAGCCGGCAGCATCGTCATGGAGGCGGCCCGGCGGATCGACGAATGGGAGCGCGTCCGCGAGGCCGTTCCGAGCGACAAGGACATCTTCATCCACAGCGGCGTCGAGGGCGGCGAACTCGACCCGGACGAGTGGGGCAACGACATCGCGGCGGTCTACGACCTGATCGACGGACGCATGGACACCGCCGCGATCCTCGACCGGTACCACCTCTCGGTCTTCGACACGGGCATGGTCCTCCGGGAACTCGTCCTGAACGGGCTCATTCGCGTCTGCGACTTCACCGAACTCCGCGACGCGGCGCAGCAGCTCATCGAGGGCGGCGAGGACGAGGCCGCGGCGCCCATCCTTCAGTGCGCCCACGGCCTCGAGCCCCGCGACACCGGCGTCCTGCAGGTGCTCAGCGAGTGCTTCGACCGCCTCGGTGAGAGACGCTCCGCCGGCGCGGCCCTGCTCAAGCTGGGCACGATCCACCTGGACGACGAGGACACCGTCCGCGCGATCGACACGCTCGAGAAGGCGGAGAAGTTCGACCCCGGAAACGCGGACGCGACGATCCAGCTGATCCGGGCCTACCGTCTCGATGAGGACGTCGAGAGTCTCGCCGAGAAGGCTCGCAACGCGGCGACGATCCTCAGCGAGCGGGCGGAATTCGAGCGCGCGGCCACGGTCTGCCGCGAAGGCCTGGACGCCGTCCCCGACCACGTCGGCTTGAAGATCGTGCTGGCCAACGCCCTCCTCGCCAGCGGCCAGTCGGAGGCCGCACTCGAGGTGTACGAGGAGGTCGCGGCCAGCCTCGAGGCGAGCCGCAACCTCCGGAAGCTCGAGGAGATCTACCGGAAGATCCTCCAGCTCGACTCCTCCCGGAAGGAGTACCTGGACCGCCTGCAGCAGTTGAAGGAAGGCAACGTCAAGCGCCGCCGGAATACGGCGCGCTACGCCATCGCCGGGGGCGGAGGCGTCCTCCTCCTCCTGCTCTCGCTGCTCCTCCTCACGAGCGGCACGAGCGCGGCCGACCGCATGGCGGAGGCACAGAGCCTCTTCGACCGGAAGCAGTACGACGAAGCGAACGACATCGCGATCCGGCTCGTCAGCGACGACCCGGACTCGGAATCCGGCATCTCGGCGAAGAACCTCATCGCGCAGATCCAGCGGGCACGCACGCCGGGCGCCACTCCGGAGGACCGGAACGAGCGGCGCCTCGTCGACCCGATCGACGAGCGGCTCGTCCCGGCGTCGAAGCTGTTCCACGACGGCCGGCATCGCGAGGGCTTCGAGCATCTTCGACAGCTGACGGACCACCTGACCTCCGACGAGTTCAAGACCCTCGCCGAAAAGGCGGGCGACAAGATCACGACGCGCGTCGTCGAGGACTGCCGCAAGACCGTCCACAGCCTTCTCCAGGACTACACGGGAGCGCTGGAGCGGCGGGTCGAGGGCGGCCGGAACGACCTCGCCACTCTCCAGGACGTCAAGCCGAACAGCCGCCTGGAGGACATCCGGCCGGCGTGCGAACTCCTCGGAAGCGTCCTCGAGAGGTCGGACACCCGGGAGGCATCCTGGAACGTCAGCGCCGCGGAGTATGTCGAGAACCAGTTCGAGCGCTCCGACGGGAAGATCCAGAAGCGTCTTCGTGAACTCTTCGATGAGCTCACGAAGCTGAACGACGACGCCGGCGGGCGCTACCACTCCCTGCGGGCCGTCGTGCGCCGCGACGAACTGATGACGGGCTTCACGCAGACGACCGGAACGATCGCCGACCTCCTGAACGAGGGCAAGCTGGACGACGCGCGGGACGCCTGCCTGGGTTTCCTCGCCCGGTGCGAGGAGCTTCGCGGGGAGACGCCCCTCGAAGCCTACGAGACGGTCGTGACCGACCTGCTCGGCGACGACGTCATCGACCTCGACGGGAAGATGCAGAAGGACCTCGACCTGATCGACCGCGTGATCGCGGGCATCCGGCGCGGCGAGGAGCTGATCGCCAAGGGGGAATTCGACACGGCGAACCGGGAGTTCAGGAGTCTCATCCGCAACAACTTCCGAATCGACTTCGCCCGGCTCATCGGACTCGTCCTCCATCTCCGGACGCGCCCGGAGGCCGCCGAGGTCCGCGTCACCTCCCAGGGCCGGCCCACGCAGCTCATGGGCAAGGTCACGGCGGACGGGCTGATCGTCCGCTATCCGCCCTACGGCGCGACAACGGTCGAGATCCGGAAGGCCACGTTCAAGCGGGTCGAGATCCGCATC
>JBDLIY010000405.1:0-3962 GCA_039714635.1 Planctomycetota bacterium | reverse complement strand
CGAAAGTGAGGCAGACTCCCACGACGAGCCCGAGGAGCGTGTTCGGCAGCGTCCAGAGATGGCCGAGGACCCGGAGGGCGATCATGGCATCACCACCAGCTCCGCAGGCCGAAGGCACCGCGGTACCAGCGGACGGAGTGGAGGGTGAAGCCGGAGAAGATGAGCAGAGCCAGTGTAGCCGGGGGGAAGTGGGTTCCCGTGACCTGGGCGCCGAGCCACGTCACGACGAAGAAGGCGAAGACGGCGACGGTCCACCGATAGGCCGAGTCGAAGAGCGCCGCACCGCGCCAGTATCGTTTCGAAGGCGTACTCTCGACCCGACCGCCGATGCGAACGAGGTTACAGCCCGGGCAGGCCACGAAGATCGAGTCGAGGAGTTGGGGTCCGCGGTAGCGGCGATAGAGCAGGTACCACGGGGACACGACGAGGACCAGAACGCCGTACCACGCCGGGGTGGACCATTTCGCCCAGCCGCCGATCGCCATCGCGAACATCGTGCCCCCGAGCAGGGCCCAGATCACCCACGGCGTGAAGTTCTGCGCATCGCGGGGGACGTGAACCGTGACCTCGCCCTCACAGTGGAGGCATCGACGGCCGTTGTGCTCTTCCGGCTGGATGGGGTGACTCTCGGTATAGTCTTCCCACCGATCAGGTGGGCTCGCCTTCCCGCACGCCCGGCACCAGCCGTCGGCTGGCATCTCCAGGGCGTACCTGCACCGTGGGCAGCGAAAGAGAACGGGAGCTTCGCGAGTGGTCGTTTCCATCCCGGTCCGGATCGTAGACCCGGCGTCCGGAGCGCGCAATGGCGCTCCCCGCTCCCACCGGGCTTGTCGACCGTGCCGGGCGGGCTTAGAATCAACCCGCTAGCGCGCACACAAGAGAACCGGAGCGGTTCATGCCCCCGTTGCGCCGTCGTTTCATCCTGATCTGTCTCGCGTTCCTCGCCTCCGCCTGCGGCGTCGCCGCCGTGGAAGGGTCGGACTCCGAACAGACCTGCCGCGAGTGCCATCGCAAGCTCAACCCCGGCCTCATCGCCGACCTCGAGTCGAGTCCCCACGAAGACGCCGGCGTCACCTGCGAGACCTGCCACGGCGACGACCACGACCAGATCTTCGCCGTCAAGGGCGAGGTCTCGCCGATGGTCTGCGCCGAGTGCCACCCGAAGGCCTGGGAGGAGTTCTCCCGCAGCCACCACGGCCGCGAGCTGCCCGGGACCGACCGCGAAGCGCTCTGGCAGGAGTACTCGTTCACCGCCGCGAGTTGCAGCACGGTCCTGGGCTGCCACGCGATCCAGAAGCCGTACCCGGACGGCAGCATCGGCCGCTGCGGGTCCTGCCACCCGACGCACGCGTTCTCCAACCACGAGGCGAGAAACCCGCGCGTCTGCATCGGCTGCCACGGCGGGAAGGACCACCCGCAGCACGCCGCCTGGCTCCGCTCCGCCCACAGCCTGAAGGCCACGGACGGCGAGGGTTTCATCGCCGACTGCGTCGAGTGCCACGGCACGCACGACGTTTCCGACGCGGTGACGCACGGACTCTCCCCGGAGACGGCGAGCCCCGGGAAGACGTCGATCCCCACGCTGCCGGTGGCGGAGTTCCGGAAGAAGCGCGAGGTCATGCTCGACCGCTGCCGGAAGTGCCACGGGACGCGGTTCGCGCGCGAAGCGCTGAAGATGGCCGACGACCTGCGGCGACGGTGGCTGATCATGCGGGACGAGGCGAAGGCGATCCTCGCCGGGTTGCAGCGCGACGGGCTGATCGAGCCGCCGCACGACCAGCGCCTTCCCAACCCGCTCTGCGGGCCGGCCGCGCGGCTCGGCGGGCCGCAGCTGTTCGACCACTTCCGGACCGAGGCCGAGACGATCTACTTCCAGATGCACTTCATCGACTACGCGGCGCTGTGGCGGGCGGCGTACCACACCGATCCGCTCCGCGTCGGCTGGGAGGAGAACGAGGACTTCAAGGCGAAGCTGAATCGTCTGAGGCAGATCGATCGGGACCTGAGGGCCCGCGCGGCGCCGGAAGAAAGCCGGGAGAAGACGCGGGTGCCGGGCCGGATCATCGAGAAGGAGGGGAAATGAAGCGCCTCCTGATCCTGCCCGCCGTCGTGCTGGCCGTCGCCCTCGTCGCGACGCTCGGAGCCACCGCGGAGAGTGAGAAGCCCGCGCGCGACCCGGGCTGGAAGGACGGCTACCGCGGCGCCGAGTCGTGCCGGCCGTGCCACGCGAAGGAGTACGCGGAGTGGCTGAACTCCGCCCACGCGAAGTCGACGCGGCGCGCCACGGCCGAGACCCTGCCGAAGGAGATCGTCGCGGGCGGCGAGATCGCCCACGGGCCCAACACGAGTCGGTTCCGCCGCGAGGGCGACACCTTCTACATCGAGACGATGGGCCCCGACGGAGAGCTCGCGTCCTACCCGATCACCCACGTGGTCGGGCCGGTGCGGATGCACATGTACCTGACGCGGATGGACAACGGACGCCTCCAGGTGCTGCCCATCCTGAAGGACCTGCCGGCGAACGAGTTCTTCGACTACACGGACCTGATCTTCGGCGTGCCCGGGGCGGAGCACATGAACGCGCCGCGGGTGAACCCCGGCGAGCCGTCGTTCTGGACGGGGCCGATCCGGGCCTACGACGCGACGTGCGGGCGCTGCCACACGAGCGGGCGCGGAACCGTCATCGAGATGGACGACGGGTCCGGACCGCGGATCGAGTGGGGGCCTCTGCCCATCGACTGCGAGGCCTGCCACGGTCCGTGCGCCGACCACAACGAGTACTGGGAGAAGCCGCGCGACGTGCTGACCGGTGAGCCGCTCCTCTCCTACTGGGACATGGACCGCCACACGCAGCAGTCGATGTGCCTCTGGTGCCACATGGAGGGCGAGGTCATCTCCGGGGACTGGCGGCCGGGGGACGACGTCTTCGAGTTCATCACGCCGACGCTGCTCAACGAGCCGGAGCGCCTGGACGCGGCGGGCCGGCCGCGGGAGCTGGTCTACGACGGCCTGCCGTTCCTCTTCTCGCGCTGCGCGGAGGAGGGCGGGCTGACGTGCATCTCCTGCCACGACGCACATGGTTCCCCGCACGGCTCCGACCTGCTGACGCCGACGGAGCGGACGTTCACGCTGTGTCAGAAGTGCCACCAGACGATCGCCGCGAACGCTGGCGCCCACAGCCACCACGACATGGCGAAGAGCGGCGGGCGCTGCGTCTCCTGCCACATGCCGTTCCTTTCGATCGAGCGCGGCCACGGCCACGTGCGCGACCACACGATCGGCAGCCCTCACCCCGACCTGCCGGGGACGGAGGCGGCGACGGACGCCTGCACCTGGTGCCACACGGGCGGGCGCGGCGCGCCGGACGACGCGCCGAAGCTCGAGCCGGAGGCGATCCGCAAGGCGTTTACCGAGTGGTATCCCGGCGCGAAGCCGCGGCCGGGCTGGGTGGCGGCGATCGCCGCCGGACGGGAACGGAGTGGCGACGCCGCCCTGCCGCTGGCCGCCGCGGCCCGCGACCGGCGGAACCCACGCCTCGTGCGCGCGTCCGCCGCCAAGCTCCTCGCGCGCTACCCCGCCGAGGCGGAGCTGTACATCATCGACCTTCTTTCCGATGAAGACAGCCTGGTCCGTCGCTCCGCCGCCTGGGCGCTCTCGTCGGTCCGCACCGCGGACGCGGACGCCGCGCTCGAGTCGGCGCTCGAGGATCCGTCGCTGGCGGTCCGCGGAGCGGCGGCGCGGGCGGCGCTCTTCGGCTGGACGCGCGTGCAGGCGAATCGTGACCTGCTTCTCGCCATCCTCCCGGTGCTGGAGGAGGAGACGCGGATGCGGCCGCGGGACGACCAGCGGTGGTTCCGTCTCGGGGCCGCGCGGCAGATCGCCGGCGATGCGAAGGGCGCGATCGAGGCCTACGAGCGCAAGCTGGCGCTGGACCCGTACGCGGCGAACGTCCGGAGGGCAGT
>JBDLIY010000404.1:0-3980 GCA_039714635.1 Planctomycetota bacterium | reverse complement strand
AGGAACGCGATGGACCAGCGGGAGAGCCAGTTGTAGTTCTTGTTGAAGCGCGCGAAGAACAGCAACCCCAGTCCGAATGGAATGATGAGGAGGAATCTCCACATCTGCGGGTCGCCCCACTGGAAGCCCTCCGTCACCGGCAGCTTCCCTTCGATCAATGGCCGGTAGAGGTTCTTCACGAACACCTCCCAGAAGGCGTAGGCGATCGTGTAGCCGGCCGCCACGCCCACGAAGAGGTGCTCCGCGATCTTGTAGATCACGTTGTCCTTGTAGAGGAAGGACAGGATGGCCAGGGTCAGGATGGCCGCGATCCAGGTGCCGGTGACTTCGTACCACGCTGCCGCGAGCATCATCTCACGCCCTCCCCGCCTTGCGCCGCCCGAGGAAGTACCCGACATTTCCGATCAGGATGAAGAAGACGATCAGCAGGTGGCCGGTCAGCTGAGACCCCATCCCGGCCATTCCCCGGCCGGGGACATTCACCAGCTTCTCGTAGTCCGAAGCACCTCTCAGGCCGCCGAGCAGGCCGATCAGCTGTCCGGAGTTCACGTACGCGAAGAAGTCGGGGGCGGAGACGGCCGTGACTCCGGAGGCCATCGGCTTCCCGAGGCGGGACTGGCACTGCTGCACCCACTCCTTTGTGCCGGGCGTGCCGGCCGAGAGGATGATGAACATGTCGAAGTCGTCGAGCTTCGCGATGCCTTCCATGGCGGGAATCTCGGAGACCGGGGTCCCGTTGACGTCTTCGGGAAAGGCGTCGCGGATCGACTGGAGCATCTTGGAGATCAGGATCTGACCGCCGGTCTTGTAGCCGAGGTTGGCGACGTCCTTTCCGTACATCTTCCCGGTCGCCTCCCCGTCGCTGTTCGTGTAGTAGGCGTTGTCGAGAGCCCGGATGACGAGGGGGCCCGCCTGGGGCCACAGCTGGGTGATGATGATCCTGCAGTCCTTCCGCGCAAGGTGATGGAACACCGCGAGGTTCATCGGGTAGATCTCGGCCTCGGAGCCGGGGTCGTAGTCACAGGAGACCAGGACCTTGCTGCCGGCCGGGAGAGCTTCGACGGCATCGTAGATCGCGTGTGCATTCGGGGACGCCGGGGGAGCGAGGTCGACGCCGAGCACGATCGGGACGATCACGGCGAGACCCATGCAGAGGAAGAGCCATCGGCGGTCGAGTTTCGCGAGCCAGTCCATCTCAGTCACCTCCCAGGTACGATCGTTCGATGCCCAGGATGATGCGGATGCTCATCGCGGCGATGCCCATGGCCGCCCCCATCAGGATCGCGCGCTTCGCGGCGACGTTGGGGACGTCCATGATCCAGTTCTTCAGTTCCTCCAGAAACGGGATGCCGGTCGGTACCTGGCCGAGCATCACCAGCACCCCGGTCACGAGCAGGATGCCCGCCTCGAGAGAGCGCATGCGGAACGCCCGGTAGGCCGCCGAGGTGATGAAGAACACGAGCAGGGAGAACATCGTCGCGCCGAGGGGAAGCTGAATGTTGAAGTACACCCAGTAGAAGGGGTTGAACTCGCCCTCGGCCACTCCACCGTTGAAGAACGTCGGCTGGATCTCCTTCTGGACGCCGAAGAACAGCCCGAGTCCCATCGTCGTGAACAGGGCGACGAGCAGGAGGATCTTGAACGGTCGGTCCTCGCCTCGCTTCGCCTTGTGCCAGGAGACCCGGATGATGTTCCCGGCTCCGAGCACGACGGCGAACGCGCCCAGGATGATGCCCCACTCCTGGAGCTTCCCGGCGATGAACTTCGGTGCCGTCTCGTCATTGAAGAAGAACGAGAGAATCGCGAACACCCCGCAGACGAAGGTGATCACGATGGGTACGTTTCGTCTCATCTCGGGTAGCCCCGCATCAGTTGAACTTGAACAGGTCGAGGAAGGCGTCCCAGCCGGTGTTCGCGGCGACCACGCCGATGAGGATGATCGCGGCGAACAGGACCTTCGCCATGTCGGAGCCCTTGAGGGAACCGAGCAGACGGGGCTCCTTCGACAGGTAGGCACTGGCCGCGTACAGCTCTTCGCCGATCAACGTGTAGTCGCAGGCCGCGACGAAGAACGGCAACTGGGAGACGTTCGCCGTACCCGCGATCTGGATCGCGCCGGCGTCGAAGCCGGTCTCCGCGAGGATCAACGACTCCGCCCAGAACGCGCCGAGGTAGATGTTCGTGGCCGGTCGCTCGCGCAGCATGATCCCGGTCACGCCGGCGGTGAAGGCGAACTGGTCGTCGGAGAGGAACCGGACGTCGTCCTCGCGAAATGCATCCGCCTTGCCCGCGTCGGCGTAAGCATTGCGGACCGTCTCCTCCGCGAGAGGGAAAACGAGCGGCATGCGCGTCGGGACGATCGTGCGCGTGTCGTAGGAGGCGGCGAGCTTGGCGACCTCGGAGAGGATCACCACGGAGGCGATCGTCTGGATGTCGTCCACATCCGCGATGCCGGGGACGTAGAGAATGGGCCGGCCCATCTCCGTCGCTCGGCCGATCGCTTCATGCATTGCCTCGAGGCCCGCGATGGGGCGGATGTAGAGGTTGCTGTCGCGCCTGGCCCGGCTCGTGAAGTAGATGATGCACCCGAAGAAGAAGAGCATCAGGAGCAGCATCACGAACTTGCCGACGGCGAGGTTGATGAAGTCTCCGCCAACGACATCGGTTTCCATGAGGAGTTCGATCACGTCCATCCTCCTGCCCGGGGGTGGGGTCCGGACAGTATAGGGAGCGCTCCTGTCGGTCGCACGCGCTAACCATCCCCGGGCACGAACAGCTCCCGGAACGTGATCCCGAACGCCGATTCGAAGAGTTCTCCCAGTGCCGGGACGTTCGCGACGATCGCGCCGACCACGATGATCGCCGCGAAGACCACCTTCGCGAGGTCCGACGCCTTGAGCGACCCGAGCAGCTTCGGGTCCCCGGAGATGTAGGCGCTGGCCGCGTAGATCTCTTCCCCGATCAGCGTGTAGTCGCAGGCCGCGACGAAGAACGGCAGCTGGGAGACGTTTGCCGTCCCCGCGATCTGGATCGCCCCGGCTTCGAATCCCGTCTCCGCCAGGATCAGCGACTCGGCCCAGAACGCGCCGAGGAAGATGTTCGTCGCCGGCTTCTCCCTCAGCATGATCCCGGTCACGCCTGCCGTGTAGGCGAACTGGTCGTCGGAGAGGAAGCGGACGTCGTCCGACTGGTATGCGTCGGGACGGCCCGCGTTCGCGTAGCCGGCCTTGACCACCTCGTCGGCGATCGGGAAGACGAGAGGCATGCAGCAGGGGACGATCGTGCGCGTGTCGTACTTCGCGGCGACGGTCGCGACCTCGGAGAGGATCGCCATCGAGGCGATGGTCTGGATGTCCGAGATGTCGGCGATGCCCGGGACGTAGAGGATCGGCCGGCCCATCTCCGTCGCGCGGCCGATGGCCTCGTTCAGCGCCGCCAGTCCGGCGACCGGGCGGACGTACTGGGACCGGCCGGCCCGGGCGCGGCGGGTGAACCAGAGGAGAGCGGCGCCGAAGCCGGCGAGCAGCACGGCCATGGTCGCGACGTCCGGCGTCATCCGGCTCTCCCTTCCATCAGTCCCGGATCTCCCCCGTCGGGATCGCCGCCAGCAGCTTCCGCGTGTACGGGTGCTCCGGGTTCTCGTAGAGCGCCTCCGCGTCCTTCATCTCCACGATGTGGCCGCCGCGCTGGCGCTCCATCAACTCCTCGCGTTCCTCGCCCTCGTACAGGTCCATCATCACCCGGTCCGAACACATCACGGCCACCACGTCCGAGACGTACTTCACCACGCCGAGGTCGTGGCTGATGAAGATGTAGGTCAGGCCCAGCTCGTCCTGCAGGTCGAGCAGCAGGTTGATCACGCCGGCCTGGATCGAGACGTCCAGCGCAGAGACCGACTCGTCGCAGACCACGAACTCCGGCTCCACGGCGAGAGACCGCGCGATGCAGATGCGCTGCCGCTGGCCGCCGGAGAACTCGTG
>JBDLIY010000403.1:0-3989 GCA_039714635.1 Planctomycetota bacterium | reverse complement strand
CGCGGGCGTTGTAGGCGTCGAGTTGCGCCTGGGCGGCGACTGTGGGGGTGGTCATGGGGTGTTCTCCGTCAGAGGGTTTTCCTGTTTCACCCCGTAATGAATCCCGGATCAGGGAATCGTGCCCGGACTTGACCTCCGGCCGCGAGGTTATAACATCGTTATAACCAACGTGAGGTGGCGCATGATCAAGAATCTGCAGAAGCACGGAAACAGCCAGGCCCTTGTGATCGACAAGGCGTTGATGGACGCGCTCGGGATCGACGAAGACACCGATCTCCAGATCAGCGTCAGCGGGCACTCCCTCATCGTGACGCCGGTCGACGTCGGGATCGGACGTCAGGCGGTGGCCGAGGCGATCGCGGAGCTCCGGCCGAAATACGGCCGCATGCTGAAGAACCTGGCGGAGTAGCCGATGGCGGATGGAATCCGGTTTCTGAGCGTGGACGACGTGCTGGCGATCCAGGAGGACACGATCCGGCACGACGGCGGTCTCGCAGGGGTGCGGGATCCAGGACTCCTGGAATCGGCGGTGACCATGCCGCGTCAGGCCATTGGCGGGGAGTATCTGCATCCGGATCTCGCCGCGATGGCGGCGGCGTACCTCTATCACATCGCTCAGAATCACCCGTTCCACGATGGGAACAAGCGAGCGGGGGCGATGGCGGCGCTCGTCTTCCTTCGCGTGAACGGAGTGGAGACGCTTCCGGACCAGCACGAGATGGAGAAGACCACGCTCCGCGTCGCCGGCGGTGAGATGGTGAAGGCCGAACTCACACAGTGGCTACGTGAGGCGACGGCGGAGTCCTCGTGAAACAACGCTGACAGGCGCTGCTTTTTCACGAGGGTCTCTTCGCTGTCCCTGGAAGCCGGTGGCCCGTGGGAAAACGCTTTCCCGCGTGGGAAAGCGATATCGGCGGTTTCGATGGCGTCCGAAGACATGGGCGGCCGCTTCTCGCTACAATCCCATCGATGGGGACTCCCTCGAACCCGCTGCGAGTCGTGACGCCCGTGCTTCTTCTCTGGGCCGTGGTCGCGACCGTGCTCGCGCTCCGGCCGGAGGCGCCCCCGGGAGCGCATCGAGAACCCGGGGCCGAACCGGAGGATGCCGCCGCGCTCCGGGAGGAGGTCGTGGCCCTGCGGGCCGAGGTGGCCGACCTGCGGGCGACGCAGGACGAGACGACGTCTCAGACGACGGAGCGGGACGAGCCCGCCGTATCGAAGGCGCCGACGTCCTTCGGCGACGCGGCCGATCGCCTCCTCGCCGAATTCCGGGAGCTGCGCGACACCGGAAGGGACCCGGAGCGGCTGCACGAGATCCTGTTGCATCTCGCGAGGTCCGCGGAGAAGGACCGGGCCATCCTCCTCGCCGTGCCGGATCTCCTGCGGGAGGCCCTCGACGAGGAGGGGGCCGGGGACATCGCGATCGTGTTCGACAACGTCAGCCGTCCCGATCCAGGTGGACCGACCGATCTCAAGTTGCGTTCGGAACTGCGCGCGGTGCTTGCCGACGAGACCGACTTGTTCCGGCGACTCTACGCAGCGGACCTTCTCCTGAGCTGCGTTCACCCCACGAGCCGCGACTTCGGAATCGTCCTTGAGGTGGCGCGACAGGTTCGCGAGCCGAAGACCCGCGACTTCTTCCTGGGGACGCTCGGCAATCCGGCACTCCGGTCCGTCGTGCGGCCGGAACAGGAAGCGGACCTGCTCCGGATCCTCCGCGCGGAACTTCCGAACCGCGCCGCGACCCTCGCCCGCTGGAGCGATTCCCGCGCCGACTTCGACCTGCTCCGCGAGCACCTGCGCCGCGAACCCACGGCGAGCCTGATCCACGCGTTCGCCGGCGGGATCCCCCTCACGAAGGGCCGCGAGGACGAAGCCCGCGCGGCCCTCGTCGCCGTCGTCGCCGACGACCGGGAGAAGGACGAGCACCGCGAGTTCGCCGCCCGGGTACTCGGATCGCTCCATCCGCTGGATGCGGATACGAAGGCAGTGATCGAGAGTTTCCGGGCGGAAGCGAAGTAGTCGATAACTAGTCGCAATTGCAGTGACGGAGCCGGCTTACGACGCCTGTACCCTCTTGCTATCGAACGTTCGTTCTGCCATGATTCCAGTTACTTCCAGAGTTGGCGGGGGGCGAGCTGCTCGATGATCATCATCGATGAGAATTTCTGCAAAGGGTGCCGGATCTGCACCGAGTTCTGTCCGACCAAGGTGCTCGAGGATTCGACCACCATCAACAAGAAGGGCTACTACCCCCCGGTCGTGACGAAAGAGGGGGAGTGCCACGGCTGCCGACTCTGCGAGCTGCTCTGTCCCGAGTTCGCCATCTTCATCGTGAACGAATGACCGTTTCGACTCCGCCGGTCCCGGATCCGGCCGCGCTCACGGCCCGCTACCTCGAGAGCATCTCGGGGAAGGAACACTTCATCCAGGGCGACGAGGCCGCCGCCATGGGCGCCGTCTTCGCCGGCTGCACCTTCTTCGGCGGCTACCCGATCACGCCGGCCTCCGAGGTCGCCGAAGTCATGGCCCGCGAGCTGCCCCGCGTCGGCGGCTACTACGTCCAGTTCGAGGACGAGCTGGCCTCCATCGGCGCCGTCGTCGGCGCGGCGTGGTCCGGCGCGAAGGCGATGACCGCGACGAGCGGCCCCGGCTTCTCGCTCATGCAGGAGAACATCGGCTACGCGTGCATGACCGAGACGCCCTGCGTCATCGTGGACGTCCAGCGCTCCGGGCCGAGCACCGGCCAGGCGACGCTGCCCGCCCAGGGTGACGTGATGCAGGCACGGTGGGGGACCCACGGCGACCACGAGATGATCGCGCTCTGCCCGAGCACCGTGCAGGAGTGTTTCGATCTCTCCGTGCGCTGCTTCGAGCTGTCCGAGCGGTACCGGACGCCGGTGATCTTCCTCATGGACGGCGAGATCGGCCACGTCCGGGACCGGTGCGTCTTCCCGTCCCCCTCGGAGATCGCCATCCCGCCGCGCCGCAAGGCCGAGCCGGGGCAGGACGCCTTCGGCGGTGAGACGGTGCCGCCCATGCACGAGTTCGGGGACGGGCAGTTCGTCCACGTCACCGGCTCGACGCACAAGGCGAACGGCATGCGGGATGTGCAGACGAAGGAGGTCCACGACGTCCTCGTCCGACGGCTCGTTCAGAAGATCGACGATGCGAGGGACGAGATCGCCGACGTGGAGGTCGACGCCGACGAGGGCGCCACGGTCGGCGTGCTGGCCTACGGCGCGACGGCGCGGCCGGCGATGGGGGCGGTGAAGCTCGCGCGCGCGGCCGGCGAGAAGGTGGCGTTCATCCGGCCGAAGACGATCTGGCCGTTCCCCCGGAAACAGATCGCTACGGCGGCGGCCGGGCTCGAGCGGCTGCTCGTCCCCGAGATGAACCTGGGCCAGCTCTGCCGCGAGATCGAGCGGCACGTCGAGGCCGAGGTCGTCCACCTCGGGAAGATCGGCGGCGTCCCGCACACGTCCCGCGAGATTCGGGCTGCCATCACCGCGGGCATCGGGGGTGACCTGTGAGCGACCACCACATCCTCGACCGCGAGTACTACGACGGCCTGGCGGACCTGGCCCCGGCCCCGACGGCGGAGCCGCTCGCGCCGGACTCCTTCAAGCGCGATCCGCTGGACGGCCTCTTCGTGGAGAACGCCGAGCCGGACCGGACGCCGAAGAAGCACCGCCTCCTGAAGTACCTCCGCGAGGAGATCATGCCGCACTCCTTCTGCACCGGGTGCGGCGGCGGGACGGTGCTCAACTGCTTCGCGACCGCGATCGACGAGATGAAGATCGACCCGAAGGAGATGGTCTGCGTCACGGGGATCGGCTGCTCGTCGTGGATCCCGTCGCCCTACTTCCTCTGCGACACGCTGCACACGACCCACGGCCGCGCGATCGCCTTCGCCCACGGCGTCAAGGTGATGAAGCCCGGCATGAAGGTCATCATCATCGCCGGGGACGGGGATCTGGCGGGGATCG
>JBDLIY010000402.1:0-3995 GCA_039714635.1 Planctomycetota bacterium | reverse complement strand
GGGTAGTCCCTTGCCGGGGCGCCGTCGCGCGTGAGCCTCGGGTTCGAGAACCGCGGCCCGAAGTCGTCGACCTGCCACAGCAGGTGCTCGTCGAAGCCCGCCTGTTCCGGACGGCTGCCACCGCGTCCGGCCAGTTTCCGCTGGTGTGCGTTGCCGTAGAGCTGCCACTTCCCGGTGATCGCGGTGCGGTAGCCGGCGTCGCGGAGGAGGTGCGCGAAGGTCCGCTCCGCGGGGTCGAGCAGGCCGAAGCCGATGTAGTTCCGGAAGTTGTACTTCCCGGTCATGATCTGCACGCGAGACGGCGTGCAGAGCGGCGTCGCATAGGCGTGCGTGAACCGGATGCCCTCGGCCGCGACGGCGTCGAGGCAGGGCGTCTTCCAGGAGGTCCCGCCGTTCGCCCCGATCGTCTCGTAGCCCAGGTCGTCGGCCATGATGAGCACGATGTTGGGCGGCCGACCCGGCCCGATGTCCCCAAACGGGATCGGCTCGAACCCGGTCTTCCTGCGGCTCTTTTCGTCGACCGCGGCCTCTGGCGCTGCGTCTGTCGCCTCGCCGAAGTGGTTCCGCTCGAACCGTACGAAGAGATCGCTCCTCCCGTCGGTCTTCTTCCCCTGCTTCGCCCCGAGCACGACGTTGCCGACGGCCACGGTGTCCACGGGCGCGGCGGGATGGTTCTCGAGCACCGTCGCCAGGCCCGGGTAGCGCGACACGAGCGGCTCCCGGTCGCCTCCGACCTGCTCGAACTTCCGGTAGAGCCCCCAGTCGCCGCCCTTCGAGGCGCGCCCTTTCGCCCAGCCGAGGCCCCGCGCGTCGATCCAGATCCCGATGTTGCCGCCGAGAACCAGGTTGCCCCGGATCGTGTTCTCGCGCCCGCCGCCGATCAGGACTGCGCGGTACGCGTCCTCGAGGACGTTGCCTTCGACGAGCGTGCCGCCGGTCAGATCGTCGAGGTAGATCAGGCTCGTGCCGTGGATGTGCTTCGGCTCGTAGACGACGCCGGGCTCGGTGCGAAACGCGTCGGGCACACGCGGCGCGTGATGCGGACCGCAGTGGTGGAGCCGGTTGTGCCGGATCACCGTCCCGCGCTGCGTGAAGTCCCGCGCGCAGGTGTAGATCGCGCCGGCATCGTCGGTCTCCAGGACGACGTGGTGGATCTCGTTCTTCTCGATGACGTGGTCGTTCCCGCCGAACTGGATCGCCTGGTGCGGGGCGTCGTGGAGGAGGTTGCGGCGGACGATGTTGCCCACCCCGCCCACTGAGACCGCCGGGGTGTAGGTCCGCCTGATTCGTGAGGTGCGGTGGATGTGGTTCCCCTCCGCCACGTGCCGCGACGGGGAGAGCGTCTTCCGGTCGCCACCGGAGAGCCGGACGCCGCCGGCGCCGGTGTCGCGGATCTCGCAGCCGCTCACCCGGCAGCGGCGACCGCCGGATATCTCGACGCCGGTTCCGCCGACGTTGCGGATCTCGCAGCCGGCGATCCGGACGTCTTCGCAGTCCCGGATCCGGACGCCACCCGCCCGGCCGGCCTCGATCCAGAGTCCCTCGATCACGATGTCGCGCGTGCCCGTGATTTCGAGGATCGGCATCTCGAGCATCGAGACGATCACCTCGCCCGGCTTCCCGCCGTGCGGCAGAAAGTGAAGCCGCCCCCGCTCCCGGTCGATCCAGTACTCACCCGGGGCGTCCAGCTCGCAGAGCAGGTTCCGTGCGTAGAACCGCCGCTCCGCCTTCATGCCGTAGTGGTGGGCCTCGCCGAGGGTGATGGTCCGCTTCGCCGCGTCGATCCCTTTCACGGGCAGAAAGCTGTCGGCCCAACCGTGGAACCAGTAACCGTAGACCCACGGCTCAACCTCCTTCCCCCAGCGCGCGAGCCGCTCCGGTGGCAGGTCGACGGTGAGCGTCTTCCCGTGCCGGCCGCCCGGCACCGAGGTGATTGTCAGCCAGCCGTGGTTCGGGTAGCGGGCGAGCTCCTGCCGCCGGCCGTCGACGAAGACCTCCATCGCGGCCGGTCCGCGCACCTTCATGCCGAGGGATCGAGGTTCCCCGTAGTCGGAGATTCCCGCCGCGCGAAGGTCGGCCACGAGGACGCCGCCCTCCCGCGTGAGTTCCTGGACGATGCGTCCGCCGACGAGGCGAACCGTTCCGCGCCCTTCGACTCGGAGGCCCGCATCGCGTTGGTCGAGGAAAAGGGGCCGCTCGAGTTCGTGGATCCCCGCCAGAAGCACGAGCCTGCACGGCCCGTCCGCGGACCGGGTCGCGGCCAGGCCGCGCTCGATCGTCCTGAACGGTGCCTCCCTCGTTCCGACCGCGGTGTCGTTCCCGTCGGGGGAGACGTGGACGCGGGTTCCGGCCGTCGCGGTGGTGGCCGACAGGAGGAGGGAGAGGAAGAGGAGCGCCCGGGCCTTGGCTGTCATCGTCACCATCATACGGATGAGCTAAGATGCCGCACCCATGATCACAACGATGCGCCCCGCGCCGATCCTGCTGCTGCTGCTCCTCGTCGGCTGCGCTCTCGAGAAGGCTCCGGACGACACCATGCTCGACATCTCCGCTATCCCCCTTCCCGCAACCGTGGAACGCAGCGATGGCGCGTTCGTCGTCGATGGCGAGACGACCATACGGAGCGACGCGCGCCGGACCGGAGAACTCCTCGCCGAAGCCCTGCGCGAGGCCACGGGACAACCGGTGCCGCTCGACCGGTCGAACGGCCGGCCGATCCGACTCCGCCTCGCCTGGGAGAACTGGGACCTCGGGCCCGAGGGCTACCGCCTCGAGGTCACGCCGGAACGCGTCGAGATCGTCGGCCCGCCGGCCGGGCTGTTCCGGGGGACGCAGACGCTCCGGCAGTTGCTCGTGGACGGCCGGATCCCCGCGGTGCGGATCGCCGACCGGCCGCGCTTCGCCTGGCGCGGGCTGCACCTCGACGTCGGCCGCCACTTCTTCCCCGTCGAGGACGTGAAGCGCTACATCGATACGCTGGCCTTCTTCCGGATGAACACATTCCACTGGCACCTCACCGAGGACCAGGGCTGGCGCATCGAGATCAAGCGCTACCCGAAGCTGACGGAGATCGGGTCGAAGCGGGCCGAGTCGCCCACGCCCGGCGCGCGCAACCAGGGCGACGGGAAGCCCTACGGCGGCTTCTACACGCAGGACGAGATTCGCGAGATCGTCGCCTACGCCGCCGAGCGGTTCGTGACGATCGTCCCCGAGATCGAGATGCCCGGCCACGCCCAGGCCGCCATCGCGGCGTACCCGGAGCTGGGCAACACCGGGGAGCCACTCACGGTCCGGACGACCTGGGGCGTGAGCAAGCACGTCTACAACGTCGAGGATTCCACCTTCGAGTTCCTGACGAACGTCCTCGACGAGGTGATGGAGCTCTTCCCCGGGGAGTTCATCCACATCGGCGGCGACGAGTGCCCGAAGGACGAGTGGAAGGCGTCGGCGAAGGCCCAGGCGCGGATGAAGGCGGAGGGGCTCGAAGACGAGCACGAGCTGCAGAGCTGGTTCATCCGCAGGATCGAGAAGCACCTGAACGCGAACGGCCGCCGCCTCATCGGGTGGGACGAGATCCATGAGGGCGGGCTCGCGCCGAACGCCACGGTGATGCTCTGGCGGTCGTGGGCCTTCACTCCCGTGGAGGCCGTCCGGCTGGGTCACGACGTCGTGATGTCGCCGAACTCGCACTGCTACTTCGACTACTACCAGGGGCCCGCCGAGCACGAGCCGGAGGCGATCGGCGGCCACCTGCCCCTCGACCGCGCCTACTCCTTCGAGCCCGCCCCGGCGGAACTCACCGACGCCGAGACCGGCCGCGTCCTCGGCGGCCAGGGGAACCTCTGGACCGAGTACATGCCGGACATGGACCACGTCTTCTTCATGGCTTACCCGCGAGGCGCGGCGCTGGCCGAGGTGCTGTGGTCGCCGCGGGAAGATCGCGACTTCGAGGACTTCCTCCGGCGCTGGTCGCGGGTGTCCCTCCTCCTCGACGC
>JBDLIY010000401.1:0-3996 GCA_039714635.1 Planctomycetota bacterium | reverse complement strand
TCGCCGCCGCCCGCGGATACGAGGCCCTGGTCCTGGGGGCCTGGGGATGCGGCGTGTTCGGCAACGACCCGGCCCGCACGGCGCGGGACTTCCGGTCCGCCCTGGAGACGGACTTCCGCGGCGTCTTCGCGGAGGTGGTCTTCGCGGTCGTCGACTGGTCTCCCGAGCGCCGGCTCCTCGGCCCGTTCCGCGACGTCTTCACCGCCGACTCGGCCGACAACGACGGACGCTGACCACGTCCAGATCCCCGGTCCGCCCCCGAAATAGACACGAGGGCGGCCGGAGAAGCCGCCCTCGTGGTGACACGGTTCGGGAAGTGAGCGTGCGTGGACCTACCTGCCGCCGCCGCCCCGCTTGCCCCTCTCGCCGTGGTCCTTGTCCTTCTTGTCGTCGTCGTCGTCCTTCTCGTCCTCGTCGTCGTCCTTGTCCTTCTTGCCCTTGTCGACCTTGGACAGAGCGTGGGCGCGCTTCTTCGCGCACTTCTGCTCGATGTCGGCGACCTTCTCCGTGTACTTCGCCTCCGCCTTGGCCTTCTTCTCCGCGAGCTTCTCGCCCTCGGCCTCCTTGGCGGCCTTCTCCAGCTCGAGGTCCAACGCCTCCTTGGCCTTGCCGAGCTCGCGCTCCCGCTCCTCCTCGAGCTTCAGGAGTTCCTTCTCCAGCTTCGAGAGGTCCTTCTTCTCGCGGCGGAGGATCTTCGCACGCTTCTCGCCACACTTCTTCTCGAGGCCGGCGACCTTCTTCAGGTACTTCGCCTTGAGGTCGGCGGACTTCTTCTCGAACTTCTCGGGCTTCTCCTCCTCGTCCGCCTCCTTCTTCGCCTCGTCAAGTTCGCGCTTGTACTCGGCCTCGGCCTCCGCCAGCTCCTTCGCGCGCTCCTGCTCGATCTTCGCGAGCTCGCTCTCGGTCTCGGAAGGCTTCCCGTCCTCGTCCGCCATGACCGGCGAGACGACGGCGAGGGCAAACGCGGAAAGAACCAGGACAAGGAAGCCCAGGCGCATGATCGGATGGTACATGTGAATCCCCTTCTACTCGATCCAGACCCTGCCCCACCCACTCCAGGTGACAGTCCGGGAGATTGCGGGGGAAGTCTGCCACACCGGAGCCCCGGGCGCCAGCGCATCTCCGGGACGTTTCGGCACGGTCGAGGGCCGTCTACTCCGGGCTCGGCGTCATCTCGACCACGAACTCCCGGACCTCCTCGCCCGGCACGAGGTCGAGCTCCACGCTCCGGGGCTCCATGTCCGGCGCCTCGACGAACGCGTAGATCTTCCCGGCCGGCAGGGTGGTCACGTAGGAACCGTCCTTCGAGTAGTGCGTCGCCGACTTGAACGGGTGGCCGTCGAGATCCCGACGGAACTCCAGGCGATACTGCACGAGCGGCTCGCCCGACCCGGCGTTCCGGAAGAGGAGCTTCGCCTTCACCGCCTTCTCGAGGACGAAGGCGAGCGAACTCGACGGGACCGGGACCGCCGTCCGGGACGCCGAAATGTGTCCCTTCGCGTGGATCGTGACGTTCGCGCCCGCCTCCGCGAGCCGGTCGGGGAGACCGCGGAACTCGAAGACTCCCTCCTCGTCCGTGCTCCCGCTGCGGATCGTCCGTCCCGGCTCCATCACGTAGACATAGGCGTTCGGCACGGGATCGCCGTCCGTGTCCCGGACCGTCCCCGCCAGGATCAGGCTCCCGCCGTCCGCCAGCGCGAGCTCGAGGTCCAGCCGGACGGTCTCGCCCGCTCCGACCTCGATCTCCTTCTCCAGGCCCACGAAGCCCGTCTTCCGCGTCGTGAGCTGCGCCTTGCCGGGGAGGACGGCGTCGAAGGTGAAGCGCCCGTCCTTCTTCGTCCAGGCCCGGAAGTAGTCCACGAAGACCTCGACGCGGCGGACCGGGCGGCCCTCCGGATCCAGGAGCCGCCCCTCGATCCGGCCCAGCTCGGCGACGGCGAACGGCAGCCGGATCTCGATCCCCGACTTCGTGCCCTCCTCCGCCACCTCGATCATCACGCCGGGACCCGTGTCGAGCCCGCGACGGCGGTTCAGCAGGTTCTTCAGGTTCGCGGTGACGAGATACCGCCCCCCGGGGCCGTTCCCGCGGAAGGTCCCGTCCTTCCCGGTCCGGGCGATCCGCCTCACGTGGGCGAAGCTCAGCGGCCCCGATCCCGTCACGTCCACGTCCGGCTTGACCCGGTAGACGACCGCGCCGGAGACCGGCTCGCCCTGGCGGTCCTTCACCACGCCCTCGAGGACCGCCTTCCCCGGCTCCTCCGGGACGGGGGCGTACTTCGTCCGGCCCATCGGCCGGAAACCGGGGCTGCGCCCGCCGCTCGAACCGGCCGGCGCGAAGCGGGGCGTGTTGCCCGCGCGCGGATCGCCGGGCCCGCCGAGTGAGCCATCGCGCTCGTAGGTGCGGGGGACGAGGGACGGCGCCGTCTTCCCGGCCGGCAGCTCCGCGGGCCGCACCGATCCCTTGCCTTCGCCCGCGGAACCGGCATCCGAACCGTCGGTCGCGCTCGCCGACTCCGGGGCGACGCCGGGAACCACCGGGGGAACCGCGGCCTCGTCGGGGGCGAGGGGCGGCGGCTCCGGGGGCGCATCGGGACCATCGAGAGACTCCGACAGCGAGGAGGCTCCCACCATCCCGACGACGAAGAGGAGGAGGACGAGTCCCCCGAGCAGGAACCGGTTTCTCGTGGTGCGATTCATGTCACTTTCTCCGGAGAGCGATTTCGATGCGGTGACTCTTCTTCCCGGGATCGAGCCGGATCGTCTCCTCGCTCGTCTCGAAACCGGCGGCCGTCACCCGCAGGATCCACGTGCTCGCGGGAACCGGCAGGACGAACTCGCCACCCGCCCGGTGGCCGTCGATCGACACCCGCGGCTCCACCCCGTGCTCGCGCAGGACTTCCACCTTCGCCCGCTCCACGGGCCCGGCCGTGTCCTCCGCCGTCAGCACGACGACGAGACGGACCTCGGGTCCGGTCGGCCGGTCGGGGACGAGGGAAGCCTCGTACGTGAACTCCCCTCCGGCCTGGCCCACGTCCACCGTGGCGCGGTGGGTGGTGTAGTCCGGCGCCTCGACGACGAACTCGTGCTCCCCCGGGTCGAGCCAGACTTCGTAGCGACCGTCGAGGGCGCGCCGCGTGAACTGGACGGAGAGTCTTCCGGCGCCCGTCCTCCTCGCGACGAAGCGACACCTCGTCAACGGCTCGGAGTCGGACGCATCCCGCGCCACGATCGTCACCCGGACGAGGCGCTGGGGCAGGCGCAACTCGACCTCGCCGGTGACCGGCCCGGTCGGCAGCACCTTCTGGGTGCTCCGGTAGCCGCGGAGGTTCGCGCTCAGCCGGATCTCCACCGATGCGAGTTCGTCCGGGAGCGTCTCGAAGACGAAGCGGCCGTGCTCGTCGGCCAGAATGGAGCGACTCGTCGCCCGACCGGGTCGGTGCCGCGCGAACAGGAGGACTCCGGCGCCGGGCAGCGGCTCCCCCTGTGGACCGACCACCGTGCCGCGAAGCTCGAGGCTGCCGGTCTCCGCGAAGCCGAGCGCGACCGTGACCTCCGTCGCCTTCCCGGCCTCGACCTCGACCACCCGCTGATGCGGCCGAAGGCTGCTGGCCGTGGCTCTGAGAACCGAGGCTCCCGACGGGATCCACGGAAGTTCGAAGCCACCGGCCGCGTCCGGCGTGACTCCGTGGAGGCCGACGGCGACGCGGAGGAGGTGGTGCGGGAATCCGGCGGGCGCGGTGACGCGACCCCGAATCGTACCGAGTTCGGAGAGAGAGAACGGGAGACGGACCTCCACCGTCGTCCCGTCGCCGTCCCGGAGGGCGATCCGTACTCCGTGGCCGGCATCGAGGGCCCGGCTGCCCTGGATGCTGAGCAACCTCCCCAGATCCGCGGCCACCGTGGCGGCGCCCTCGGGGAGACCGACACAGCGGAGGGCGCCGTTCACGCCCGTCTCCCCGAGCCGGTGGAACCATGAGAGGGGAGCCTCGCGGTGAC
>JBDLIY010000400.1:0-4022 GCA_039714635.1 Planctomycetota bacterium | reverse complement strand
GCCTGGTACGCGGAGGCGAGCCACCTCTTCATCAAGTCCTTCGCGGAGCACGCGCTGAAGGACCTGGGCCGGCGCGTTTCCGTCGTGCATCTCCGCCGCGACCCCGTCGAGGTGGCGGCCAGCATGGCCCGGCTTCCCGAGATCCCCGGTACCCCGGAAGGCGCGAGGTGGTACCTGGACTGGCGTCTCGACGGGAACCTCGTGGTCGCGCGGGATCTCCTCGAGGACGGCGCGGCGTTCGACGGGGCGTTCGATCGCTGCCTCTGGTACTGGTACGAGATCGAGGCGCGGGTCCGCCGCTTCCGGGAGGAGCATCCCCGGATTCCCGTGCACGAGTTCTCCTGGTCGGAGCGGATCGATCCCGCCCGGGTCTGCGAACTGCTGGATCGCCTGGGGCTGGAGCACGATTCCCGGTGCGTCGCGGAGGTCTGCGAAGTCCGGGTCAACACCAAGGCGGACGAGAAGAGGGCCTTTGCCACGAGGGCTCCCAAGGAGCACGGGGACGACCTCCGGACTCTCCGCGCCCGGCACGCGGAGTTCCGCGCCCGGCTGAGCGAGCGGATTCCCGATCTGCCGGAGTTCGCGGCGGGGGGAGACTGAGGTGAGTTCCCCTTCCGTCAGCGTCGTGATACCGGTCTACCGTGCCGCGGAGTACGTCGGGGAGGCGGTCCGTTCCGCGCTGGCCGAGCCCGAGACCCTCGAAGTGATCCTCGTCGAGGACGGCTCGGACGACGGGAGTCTCGAGGTCTGCCGCCGGCTCGCGGAGGACGCCCGGGTCCGGCTGTTCACGCACGATGACGGCGCCAACCGCGGCGCCGCCGCCTCCCGGAACCTCGCCATCTCCCATGCCGAGGGGCGGACCGTCGCGTTCCTCGACGCCGACGACTGGTTCCTGCCGGGTCGACTCTCCGGCCCGGTCGCGGTCCTCGAGGCCGATCCGGCGATCGACGGGGTCTACGACGCGGTCGGCGTCGAGTTCGAGACCGACGAGGCCCGGGAGGAGTGGCAGAGTTCGATGGGGGGCGGGGATCTGACGACGATGAACCGTCGGGTGGCGGCGGACGACCTCCTCTCCGCGATCCTCCTCGAGGGAGCCGGGATGTTCTGCACGGACGGCGTGGTGGTCCGCCGCTCGGTGTTCGATCGCGTGGGTCTCTTCCGGACGGACCTCCGGGTGGCGGAGGACACGGAGATGTGGTGGCGGCTGGCCGCGGCGTGCCGCCTGGTGCCCGGGAGCCTGGAGAGCGCCGTGGCGGTCCGCCGGCGGCACGGGAAGAACACGCTGACGCCGGAGAACCCCGAGCGCGTGGGGGCGGGGTTCCGCGCCGCGCTGTCCGTCTATCGGTGGGGCCGGAAGATGCGGCTCCCGCCGGAGAAGCGCCTGGTGCTCCTGCGGGCGCTGCTCGGTGCGGTTCTCATGGGTGGCGGCCGTACGGGCCGCCTGCTGCGGTCGCTGGCCGCGTGTCCCTGGCTGCCGGCGACGCGGGAGTTCTGGCGGGTGACGGGGGGAAGGCTGCGCCGAGGCGGACGCAAGGTGTGAAGCAGGAAGTGGAGCGGCTGATGGGGATCGAACCCACGACATTCAGCTTGGGAAGCTGACGCTCTACCGCTGAGCTACAGCCGCTCCCTGAACCTCGAAATGCTATGCCCCTCCCCGGCCGTGGTCAATCTTTCCGGACACTCCGATTCCGCGGGGAGCTTCACCACTACAATGCCCGCCATGGACGTCGACCCCAACCCCCTCTTCGCCCCCGGACAACTCGTCAAGCACCGTCGGTACGGCTACCGCGGCGTCGTCGCCGACTTCGACATGACCTGCCACGCCGACGAGATGTGGTACTACCGGAACCAGACCCGGCCGCCGCGCAACCAGCCCTGGTACCACGTCCTCGTCCACGGCTCCGACACCACGACCTACGCCGCGCAGACCAGCCTCGAGGCGGACGATTGCGGGGAACCGGTGGAGCATCCCCTCGTGCCGGAACTGTTCGAGGCGTTCGCGGACGGGCGCTACGAGCGGAGCGAGATCCGCATCCGGGGCTGGGAGGACTGACGCGGGGTCGGGGGAATGTGCGCGTTTTGCCCTGACTCCGTATGGAGGAGACGTCAGTTGGTTTTTAGGGCTTCCTCTTCCGTCTCCACGATCTCGAACGCCCGGCTCAGGCCCGTCAGCTCGAAGAGGCGGCAGATCATCGTGCTGAGGTGGCAGATGGACAACTCGCCGCCCTCCCCGTCGACCTTCTTCTTCAGCGAGATGAGGACCGCCAGGCCGCTCGAGTCGAGCACGCCCACGTTGCCCAGGTTCAGGACGAAGCGGTGCTTGCCGTCGTCCTCCGCGAGGGCCGAGACGGCCTGCTTCAGGAGGAGCTTCACCTCGGTCGCCGACGTGTAGTTCAGCTGGGAGTCGAGGAGGGTGAGAACCGCCGCGTCGGTGCCTTCGACGTCCCGGATCGCGAGACGCTGCCCGGGCTTGGCCTGGACTGCTTCAGACATGCTTCCTCCTCACGCCCCCTGGTCGGGAGACGAATTCGCCCCTCCTTATCGATCCGCACCGGGGGCGGACTTGAGCGAAGTTCCCCAAATCCATGGAAAGGCCCGGTTTACCGGCGTTTCGGCCAACCGGGTTGGGAGTTTTCTATGGTCCCGAATCCGGGGGAGGGCTACAATTCCGGCTGATTTGAGGGGCACCCGTGTCGGCCGGCCTCGCAGGCGCCGTTTCGGCGCATTTCGTGGCCCGGTGGGCTCGGTCTGTACGCTCTCGCGTCCCTCACGGGCGTAAGAAGGAGGTCAGGCATGACGGATGTGGACAACCGGGGTCTGCTGCGGGTCATCAAGGTCCCGTTCGACATCAAGGCGATCTTCCTGGGGGCCTTCGGGTACATCGTCCTGATCGTCCTGAGCTGGATCCTCAACGGCATCTGGGGCATCAACGAGGGCAACGTCGTCAGCGGCTTCCTCCGCAAGGCGATGGTGATGTCCGCGATGGGCTACGAGAACATCCCGCTCGTCGGCACCTCGATGGGGATGACGCACCTGGCCCTCTTCGGAAAGCCCGCCCTGGGGCTCGACTTCTGGCAGATGCTGGTCACGGGGATCGCGTACTTCCTCGTCGTCGCGATCTTCGGCGGCGCGATCTGCCGCGTCATCGCCCTCCGGATCGCCCGGGACGAGAGCCTCGGCGTCAAGGAGGCGCTGACGTTCTCGATCGGCAACCTCCGCGCCTACGTCCAGATCCCGCTCGTGCTCGGCGGGGCGATCGGGTTCTTCTGGGGCTGCAACTGGCTGGCCGGGGTCGTGTCCACGATCCCCGTCGCCGGGCCGTTCCTCTTCATCGTCCTCTACCCGCTGGCCATCCTGTCCGGCCTGATCATCCTGCTCATCGCGGTGGGCGGCGTGCTCGGACTGTTCCTGATGGTGGCGGCGGTCAGCACGGAGAAGAACGGGACGCTGGACGCGATCAGCCGCGCGTTCTCCTACCTCTACTCGCGGCCGGTGGCGTTCTTCTTCTACTACTTCCTGGTGTTCCTCATGGCGGGGATCATCGTGATCATCGGTGTGTTCGTCTTCCTGGGCGGCGGCGACTACCCGGGCGTGATCGCGGGTCCGGTCCACACCGGTCTCGACACGTGGGGCGACGAGTACGCGCGCGGGTTCGAGGTCGGCGCCAACGCCGCGTCGATGGTCGAGTTCCCCGGGTTCGACGGACTCGGGTTCTTCCCGTCCATCCTGGCCGGTCTGGCCTGGTTCTTCATGATCGTCCTCCGGGTCTGCGTTCTCGGCTTCGTCGTCTCCTACGTGATGGGCGGATCGACGGCGATCTACTTCGCGCTGCGGCGTGACGTGGACGGGACCGAGGACAGCGAGATGTACGTCGAAGGCGCCGAGGACGAGGACGACTTCGGCCTCCCGCCGATCACGCCGCCGGCTGCCGAAGAGAAGAAGGAAGAGGCGGCGGAGGAGAAGCCCGCGGAAGAGGCTCCCGCCGCGGAAGAAACTCCGGCCGAGGAAGCGCCGGCCGCGGA
>JBDLIY010000399.1:0-4030 GCA_039714635.1 Planctomycetota bacterium | reverse complement strand
GACGGGGACGGCTACGCCTGCCCAACGCGCTCGCATCCGCCAATTGTAGCCGAAGCATGTTCCGACAGCCGGCTACCCGTAGACGATCGCCGCCGTCACGAGCAGCCAGGCCAGGCTGTTCACCGCGAGCCACGGGTCGCCCAGCAGCGCGTTCGCCGGCGAGCCCCCGCCCTGCCGCCGGTGGACCAGGAAGAGATAGCGGAAGACGCCGTAGATCACGAACGGGACCGTGAACACGAGGTTCTTCGTTCCGAACTCGTTCACCGTGCGGTCGTCGAGCGTGTACAGGCTGTAACAGATCACGACCGAGGCCGTGGTGACCGCGATCAGTTGATCCAGGAAGTGCGGGTCGTACTCCGAAAGCGTCGCCCGGTGGCCGTCCGTGTCGCCGTCGAGGACCTCGATCTCCGCCCGGCGCTTGCACAGCGCCAGGAACAGGGAGACGAAGATCGTCGTGAGGACCAGCCAGGACGAGACCTCGACGTCGACCGCCACGCCGCCGGCCAGGACGCGCAGGACGAACCCCGACATGATGCAGAACAGATCGAGGATCACGACCTGCCGGAGCCCCCAGCTGTAGAGCATCTGGATGCCCACGTAGAGCGCGAGGATCCCGCCCAGCTCCGGCCGCAGGAAGACCCCGCCGGCGACGGACACGGCCACGAGCACGGCGGCGAAGGCGATGGCGACAGCCGGACTCAGCTCGCCACTCGCCACGGGCCGAAGCCGCTTCCGCGGGTGAGCCCGGTCCCGTTCCCGGTCGCGGACGTCGTTGAGAAGATAGACGCCCGATGCGGCCAGGGAGAAGAGCCCCACCGTCGCCGCCGTCGCGGTGATCGCGTCCGGCTCCGTCAGGCGCTTCGCGAAGAGCGGCGCGACGATCACGAAGCCGTTCTTCACCCACTGCAGCGGTCGGGCGGAACGTACGAGGGCGCCGATCATTCCGCGGCTCCTTTCCGGTTGTCTGCCGCCGGGCCCGGACGGTACTCCGGGACGAGCGAGCCGAGGGCCCGCATCGCGTCCGGCAGATCGGCCGCCTCTGCGGCCGCGAGGAGATCGTCCACGGCGGCGGAGATCCGCTCCGGAGGGTCGGAGTCCCGCTCCAGCACCCAGATCTTCTCGTGCTCCGTGCGCCGCGAGCTCTCCTCGTCCACGAGCAACTCCTCGTACAGCTTCTCGCCGGGCCGCAGGCCGACGTACCGGATCGGGATGTCGACGTCCGGCTGGAAACCCGAGAGCCGGATGAGCTTCCGGGCCAGGTCCAGGATCTTCACGGGCTCGCCCATGTCGAGGAGGAACACCTCTCCGCCGCGGCCCATCATCCCCGCCTGCAGGACGAGCTGCACGGCCTCGGGAATCGTCATGAAGTAGCGGACGACCTCGGGGTCCGTGACCGTCACCGGCCCCCCGTCGCGGATCTGGCGGTGGAAGAGCGGCACGACGCTGCCGGAGCTGCCGAGCACGTTTCCGAATCTCACCGAGAGGAACTCCGGGCCCGAGTCCCGGCAGCCGGAGAGCATCAGCTCCGCGGCCCGTTTCGTCGCGCCCATCACGCTCGTCGGCCGTACCGCCTTGTCCGAGGAGATGAAGACGAAGCGACCGACGCCGTGGCGGATCGCGCACTCCGCGAGGGCCTTCGTTCCCCCGACGTTGTTCTTCACCGCCTCGAGGGGATTGCCCTCCATCAGCGGCACGTGCTTGAACGCCGCCGCGTGATAGACGTGGTGGTACCCGCCCTTCGCGAACACGCGGTCGATCCGAGCGGCGTCCCGGATGTCCGCCACGAGGAGGTCGAACCGGGTTCCCGGGAAGCGGTCGAGAAGCTCCCGTTCGAGGAAGAAGAGCGAGTTCTCGCTCCAGTCCACCAGCCCGATCCGCTCGGGACCGTGGACCGCGATCTGCCGGACCAGTTCCGATCCGATGCTGCCACCGGCCCCGGTGACGAGGATCCGCTGCCCGCGCAACCCCTCCCGGATCTGGCGCTCGTTCAACCGGATCGGCGGGCGCGCCAGCAGGTCCTCCAGGTTCACCGTGCGGATCTGGGTCAGGCGGACGATGTCGCCCTCGGTCGGGAGCCGGCGCAAGCGAACCGGGAGGTCGCGGCAGACGTCGAGGACGCGATTCATCTCGGTCCCGGTCGCGGAGGGAATGGAGACGATCACCTCGTCCACGGTCTCCCGCTCCACGATGCGGGGCAGATCCTCGATCCCTCCCAGGACGCGGAGGCCGTGGATCTTCGCACCCTTCTTCAGGGGGTCGTCGTCCACGAACCCGACGGGCTCGTAGGAGAGATGGGTGTGCGCCTTCATCTCCCGCAGCAGCATCTCACCGGCGTCGCCGGCGCCCGCGATCACGACACGGTTCGCGCCGCGACGCATGGGGACGAACACCTCCCGGAACGATCGGATCGCGAAGCGCACTCCGCCGAGGAGCAGGATGGAGAGCGCCCAGTCCACGACCAGGACCGACTTGGAGTGGGGGCCGCCGCTCTGCGGCCCGAGCCAGAACACGACGAACGGCGCGAACAGGGCGGAGCCCAGGCTGACCGCCCGGACGATGCTGGCGAGGTCCGCGATGGAGACGTACCGCCACATTCCGTGGAACAGGTCGAAGGCGAAGAACATGCCGAACCGGATCACGAGCAGCAACGCCAGTCCCGTGAAGAAGACACCCCCGTACAGGTCGTTCCAGGGGTCCGTCCGTTCGGTGCGGAGCGAGTAGGCGACGTACCAGGAAACCGCCGTCAGGAGCAGGTGGAAGATCGCCACGAAGAACGGACGACGACGCTTAACCCAGAGCCACACGTTCGCTATTCCGCCCTTCTCACCAGGAGGACCATCCCCACCCCGCTGGCCGCCGCCGCGGAGAGCGCCAGAGCCCGCCATCCGGTCGAGTCGTGAAGATACAGCAATCCCAGGAGGCCCGTGAGAACCGTCCAGCCCCCGTAGAGCGCGCACACCCGCCCGTGCGACCAGCCGGCGGCGACCAGGCGCTGGTAGAGATGGGAGCGGTGCGCGGCCGTCAGATTCTCACCTCTCGATACCCGGCGGGCGATCGTTGTCGCCGTGTCGAACAGGAACGGACCGAGGATGAGGAACGCGGCCGGGAACGGGACTCCGGCCTCGACCCCGAGGACGGCGATCAGGGCGAGGAGGAACCCGAGCGGAAGGCTCCCCACGTCCCCCATGAAGACCTTCGCCGGCGGCCGGTTGACGGTGAGAAACGCGAAGGACGCCGCCGCGACCGGGAGGGCGAGCCACTGCATTCCGTTCGAACCCGCGATCGCCGCCGCCGTCGCGAGGAACATCCCGGACAGGCCGGCGAAGAGGCCCGCGAGGCCGTCGATCCCGTCCATGAAGTTGAAGCCGTTCGAGAACGCGATCAGCCAGGCGACGGTCAGGATCGGCCCCGCCGCGCCGAGGGCCACGTCCCCCGCGCCCGGCAGGGCCACGCTCCGTACGGCGCCGGCCCCGGCGACCACGGCGACCGCCGCCCCCGCCTGCACGAGGAGCTTCACCGCCGCGCCAACGCCCCGCCGATCGTCCACCCAGCCGAGGACCGCGAGCGCGACCGTCGCGGCCCCGATCGCGGCGTACGCGGCGAACGAGAGGCCGGCGGGACGGACGACGGCGGCTACGGCCGCTCCCGGCAGGAGCGCGGCCACGATGCCCAGCCCGCCTCCGCGAGGCGTCGGATGGACGTGGCTCGACCGCTCGTTCGGATGATCGAGGATCGACAGCCGCGTGACGATCCGGAGCGCCATTCGGCACGTGACGACGCCGACCGCGGCGGTCCCCGCGAAGAGCAGGAGGCTCGCGATCACGCCGCCCCCCTCCGACGCGCGGCGGCCCGCGCCAGGCCCTCCGCGACGCCGACCGGGTCGAAGTCGAGGTCCCGAGCCGCCGCGGACCGGTCGAAGTCCTTGTCCTCGAGCAGCCGCGCCACCTGCTCCGCGCGGACGAACGGCCGGGGCAGGAGGCGCTCGAGGATCGCGGCCAGCCCCACCGCCGGTCCCGACGCAACGGGCACC
>JBDLIY010000398.1:0-4041 GCA_039714635.1 Planctomycetota bacterium | reverse complement strand
CAGGTCCACGAGCCGGACGTCCATGACCTCGGTGACGACCGGCAGGCCCGTCTCCTCGCGGGCGGCGGCGAGGATCTCGAGTCCCTCCTCGCCCAGGCCCTGGAAGGAGTAGGGGCTGGTCCGCGGCTTGAACGCGCCGCCGCGGAGGCAGTCGCCGCCGGCGTCGGCCACGGCCCGCGCGATCTCGAGGGTCTGCTCCCTCGATTCCACGGCGCAGGGGCCGCCGATCACGACCGGGTCGGGGCCGCCGAACACCACGTCGCGTACGTGGACCGGGCGGGCGTCGAGGTTGTCCTCGTACCCGGGCTTTCCTGCCCGGGCGATCAGTCGGAAGTCGTCCGTTTTCAGCATCGCCATACACTCCCTGCCACCCGTGATCCCCCAAGGGCCCGGGCAGCCGGCACGAAACAGTATTCTACGCGCGCCGCGTCATGAACCAATTGCGGATTCGGAGCCGTAAGAGCGGCTGAGCAGGGGGGATGGGACCGCGGGAGGGGCAGACCACGACCGGATCGGGGCCGGACTCACCGGACACAACCCGTCTCTCGTCAACCAGTCGCTCCCGCCGGGCCCGACTCGCCCCGCGCTCAGCAACACCCGTTGTTCCGAAAGCCCGCCATCACAATCAATGGTCTGAATGGAGTATACCGGGTATTGCCCCGAAAACATCCCTTGTGAGCAGGTTGCGGGAATCGTGGAGGCCGCCCCGCAGGCGCGAGGCGGCCTCCCGGTGCTTCCTATTTTTCGTGGGCGCCCTTCCGGACGTGCTCACCGGCCATGCGGAGCGGCAGGAATTTTCCGTCCTTCACGACGGCGAAGTCCACGCCCCGCATGTCGTTGCCGCGGTGGTCGAAGGAGATCGTCCCGGTCACGCCGTGGAAGTTCTTCGTCTCCGCCAGGGCGTCACGGATCCGCGTGCGGTTCAGCCCGCCCCGCTTCACCGCCTGCCAGAGCACCATCAGCGTGTCGTAGCCGTGGGCGGCGAAGGAGTCCGGCTCGTAGCCGTGCTTCTCCTTGTAGCGCCGGTTGAAGTCCTTCGTCAGCGGGTCGTCCCGGTAGAAGTCGTAGGGGTACGTGACGACCACGCCCTCTGCGGCTTCGCCGGCCTGGTCGATGAAGGCCTGCGCCACGAGGCCGTCGGCCCCGAAGTAGGGGATGTCCATCCCCATCTCCTTCATCTGCTTGACGATGTTCGCGGCCTGGGGATAGAGGCCCCAGTTCACGATCGCGTCGGCGCCGTACTCCTTGATGAGCTTCAGGAGCGGCTTGAAGTCTTTCTGCTTCGACGGGTACTTGAGCGCGATCTTGATCGGCACGCCCATGCGCGTCGCCACCCGCTTCAGCTCCATGCTGCCCATCCGGCCGTAGCGGTTGTTGTGCTCGAGAAGGGCGACCTTCCTGAAGCCGCGCTCCTTGAACACGTACCGCGCCAGCGCGCGGCTCTGGGACCAGTCGTCCGCAAGGCAGCGGAAGATCCACGGGACCACGATCTGGGTGATCGTCGGGTCCGTGGAGATGCAGGTGATCTCCGGCACCTCGCACTTCAGCGCGACGCGGAGCGCCACGTGGGTCGTATCGGACGACATCGACCCGATGAAGCCGAGCACCTCGTCCTCGAAGCAGAGCTTCACGGTCTGGTTCGCGTTGATCCCCATGGAAGCCTTGTCGTCCCGGATCTTCAGGACGACGGGCTTGCCGTGGTAGCCGCCGGCGGCATTGATCTCCTCCACCGCCATCAGCGCGCCGTTCAGCATCTCCTGGCTGTAGGCCTTCGCCGGGCCGGAGAGGCAGCCGATGAAGCCGAGGCGGACTTCGTCGGCGTTCTCGAAGCGCGTGTCGCTCCGGCCGACGGGGTCGACGAAGTCGGAGAACGGGCGGTCCAGCGGGATCGTGCTGGGCTTGCGGAACCGGTAGTAGGGCTGCGTGTAGCGCGGGTCGAGGACCCGGCCGGCGAACCCGATGTCCGGGCGCTCCTTCGGAGCCTCCGGCTCCGCCCCGGCCTCCGGCTTCTCGCCGTAGGGGGAGAGGATCGGCCGCACCGGCGGCCCGTCACCGTAGGTCCCGCGGGCGACGCCGTCGGACGTCGCGACCCAGATGTCCTCGCCCGAGAACGCGATGCCCCAGACGAAGTTGTAGGGGATCGATGTCTTCGTGCGGACGGCCCGGCGCTGCGAGCCGTCCCGGGAGACGATTGTGATCTCGCCGTAGCTCCCGGGGCCGCCGAGCTTCGCGTAGTTCACGAAACGGTTCCGTTTCGCGTCGAAGCAGGAGATCCCGCGGTCCGTCGCGAACCAGCCCTCGTCCCGCCGGGCCTTCACGAAGTTGATGAAGTTCGAGAGCAGACCGGAGTTGTCCATGTCGTTCTCGATCCAGCTCTGCCCGTCGTACGCGCACATTCCGAAGTAGGACGCCATCCAGGTCCGGCCGTTGTCGTAGCTGGTGGAGGTCGTCATCATCGAGATCACGCCGTCGTTCTGGATGAGGTCCATCTCGAAGGACCCGTCCGGGTCGTGGTGGGCCTCCCAGTGGTCGTCCTCGGGGTAGTACTGGACGAGCCCGCCTCCCCAGACCGCGAAGTTCACCATCTCGTGGTTCGCCTCGCAGCCGTAGATCCACACCTCGTCGAGGGGCGCGTTGTCGAGGTAGTACTCCTTCCACTCACCAGCCTTCCGGTCGTACCGGGCGATCCCGTCGAACGTGGCGATCCAGACGTCGTCCCCGAACAGCGTGATGCCGAACGTGCAGTTGTTCCGCAGGCCCGAGTTCTCCTGCGTGTAGGCCGTCCACGTCTTGCCGTCGAAGGAGGCGATGCCCGCGAGGGTCGACGCCCAGACCTCGCCGGTCTTTCCGTCGACGACGATCTGTGTCACCGCCGGGTGGGGGAGGCCGTCCTCGACCCCCCAGCTCCTGAACTTCCCGTCCCTGAGGAGGGCGGCGCCGTCTTCCGTGGCGAACCAGACGTCGTCGCCGTGGGGCGTCACGCCGAACACCATGTGGTGCGGGAGGCCGTCCTTCACACCGTAGACGGTCCAGTTCCGGTAGAGGCCCGCCGTGTCGAAGAGCGATTCTTCCGGGTCCTTCGGCTCGGGGCGCGGATGAGCGATGTCCCCGGCGTCGAGGACGAAGGTGAACTCGAGGTCCGGGTGGGCCTTGCTCGGGGAGTGGCAACGCAGGCAGTCCCGCTCGCCGGGCAGGTGCATGCCCTTCTCGACGGCCTTCGCGAACGACTCGCCGCAGACGCCGGCGTAGCCCGTGCTCATGCCGTGGCAGACCTCGCAGGAGACGCCCGTCTCGCGCTTGTCGGACATCGGGGCGTGGCAGGAGAGGCAGGCCTCGGCCTGCTGCGCGTCACCCTCGAGGCCGACCCGGGCCATCACCGCCTTCGCCTCCTCGGAGCCGAGGATCTCGAAGGCCTTCGCGTGGCCGGAGTCCTTCCAGGAGCCCCACTGGTCGCCGGTCGCTTCCTTTGCGTGGCACGACGCGCAGTTGCCCCCGTGGGGAGGGGCCGCCTTCTCCTGGCCGATGGCCAGCAGGGCGGGGATGCAGAGTGCGAGTACGAGGATCGGGATGAGGGCGCGCCTCATTTCTGACCTCCCTTCTCCGGGGTCTTCTTCGGGGTCTTCTTCGGGGCTTCTTCGATGGTGACGATCCGGTTCGCCTCGAACTCCGCCGTCTGGACGACGCCGGAGGGCCACTCGACCTTGACGGTCGCCTTCTTCGCGCCGCCGAGGCCGAAGTGCAGCCGCGGGGCGACGGTGGAGAGGTAGGACGGGGAGGTGGTCATCTCGGCGAACCGCTCGCGGCCGCCGGCGGTAACGGTCACCTTCGCGCCGATCCCGTCGCGGTTGGAGGCCTTCCCGGCGAGCTTCACGGCCAGCACCTCATCGACAAGGGCATCCTCAACCAAACCACGCTGCTCGCAGCTCTGCAGTGGCAGCTCTTGCGCAAAATCATGCACATGCTGTCGCTGCCCGGGGACTGCCGCTACGCCTACTACGACAACGTGAACGCGCTCGCCGACTACGGCGGACGCGACCTCAC
>JBDLIY010000397.1:0-4059 GCA_039714635.1 Planctomycetota bacterium | reverse complement strand
CCCGGGCGGGGGAGTTTCCACGTCGCCCCCCGTCGGTTCACCGGCCATGGATTCTATCCGCGGCCGGCTGCGCCCACCACCGCCGTCGGAGAGGTGCGCCGCGGTCAGACGCCTCCGAAACCACCAATAGCGTTGCCCCACGTGGGATGGCGTCTCCGCGGACCGTCGTTTCCGTGGGGCAACGTTTCACTCAGCAAAGCTCGACGATCTTGTCGATTCCGCGCGGGGTGATTCCCAGGACGCGCGCCGCCAGGGATGAGTCGAAGGACGTGTCCGGCGCGCGCGGGGGGCCGGCGTAGTCCGCGAGCGACATCGGGCGGATCCGGTCGGCGAGGCCGTGCTTCTCGAGGATCGGACGGCCGAGTTCCAGGCGAGACAGGCGAGGGCCACCGAGGTGCAGGATGCCCCGGAAGTCCGCCTCGACCAGGCCCGCCACCGCCCGGACGACATCCGACATCGCGACCGGGCTCCGGAACTCGTCCGTGAACAGCGGGATCTTGTCGCCGGCGGCGGCCGCGGCGAGCATGACGTCCACGGAGGACATCCTCGGGCCGGAGGACCGGCCGCACACGAGGTTCACGCGGAGGACGACCGCGCTCGGAGAGCGGTCCCGCACGGTGCGCTCCCCGGCCAGCTTGGTCTCGCCGTACACCGAAACGGGGTTCGGGGCATCGAGTTCCACGTAGCCGCCGCACTGGCCATCGAAGACCTGGTCCGTGGAGAGGTGGATCAGGCGTGCGTTCGATCCGGCCAGCACCGCCGGGAGGTCGACGTTCAACCGCCGGGCCAGGGCCGGGTCCGCCCCGCACGCGGCGGGGGCGGCCAGCGCCGCCGCGTTCACGATCGCGGCCGGCCGGAGATCCTCGAGTGCTTCGGCGAGGTCCTCGAGGTCGAGGCGGAGCCACTCCACACCGGTGTCCGGCGGTTCGGGAGACTCGAACCGGACCGCCGTGACCGTTCGGTCGGCGGCCAGGACCGGCAGCAGGGCGCGGCCGATGAACCCCGTCGCGCCCACCAGGAGCAGATCGGTGGATGTCATGGTTCTCCGTGGCCCGGGAAACCGTCCGGAAGGATGACACCCGAGGCTCGTCTATACTACCGGTGTGTGCACGAGGATTCCCGGTCGCGCGCGGTCGGGAAGGAGGGGTTTCATGAAGAAGTCGACCGTACTGCTCGCCCTGCTGGCCCTCGCCGTCATCGTCTCGCCCGGCGCGGCCCAGGAGGAGACGGCGAAGAAGACCTACGGTGCCGTGGAGTCCGCGGAGATCGTCCGGATCAAGGACGTGAAGGGGGTCGTCACGATCGCCACGGGGTTCGGGAAGCTGTTCGGGCCGGACGCGCTGAACGCGATTCGCGGGGAATCGACCGTGCAGATCCCGTTCGAGCGGATCCAGCGCCTGGAGACCGGCAAGATCGTCGATCACCGGATGCCTGTTCTGCTCAAGCTGATGAACGGGCAGTCGATGGAGGTGATCGTCGATGGCCACGAGTATCAGGGGAAGTACGCCGGAACCGCCGACTTCGGTTACTTTCGGCTGCGGTTCCAGGACATCCGCGAGATCACCTGGACGAGGGTGAAACGTCGCGCGGCCGCCCTGGGACAGAAGTGCTCCAAGGGGCACATCTTCTACAATGACACCTGGCACTACTGCCCGTACGACGGGGAGAAGCTGAAACCGATCGCCGCCGCCGAGTGAGGAGACCGACCCCTCCCTTGATTCCGAGTGCACCCCGCTACCTGGTCGACATCGACGTGTCGATCACACCCCAGGTCTTCATCGACACCCTGATCATCGGGTCCGGCATCGCCGGGCTCCGGGCGGCGCTCGCCGCGGCTCGCCACGGGACCGTCCTGGTCGTCACGAAATCCAACGTGCGCGAGTCGAACACGGAGTACGCCCAGGGTGGCGTCGCCGCGGTGCTGTCCAAGGCCGACTCCGTGGAGGAGCACGTCCGCGACACGCTCGTCGCCGGGGCCGGGCTCTGCGAGGAAGAGGTGGTCCGCACCGTCGTCTCCGAAGGACCCGAGCGTCTTCGTGAAGTCCTCGACTGGGGCGGCAACTTCGATCGCGAGGGCGGAGAGGTCGTCCTGACGCGCGAGGGGGGGCACTCGAAACGGCGGATCGCGCACGCCGGTGGCGACGCCACCGGGCACGAACTCCAGAACGTCTTCATCCGCAGGGTCCGGAACGAGGGAATCCAGATCTGGGAACACTCTTTCCTCGTGGATCTGCTGACGCGGGACGGCGAGTGCCTCGGCGCTCTCGTGCAGGCGCAGGCCGGGGAGCGGCGCATCGTCTGGGCCGGCGCGACGCTCCTGGCGTCCGGCGGCGCGTGCCAGCTCTTTCGCGAGTCGACGAACCCCGACGTCGCCACCGGGGACGGGGTCGCGGCGGCGCTGCGGGCCGGGGCGAAGGCGCGCGATCTCGAGTTCGTGCAGTTTCACCCGACGGTCCTCTACATCGCGGGGGCGGCGCGCAAGCTGGTCTCCGAGGCGGTGCGCGGAGAGGGCGGAGTTCTCCGGAACCTGGCCGGCGAGCGCTTCATGGAGAAGTACCACGAGCGGGCGGAGCTGGCGCCCCGCGACATCGTCTCGCGCGCGATCGTCTCCGAGATGGACGAGCGCGGCGACACGCACGTGCTCCTCGACATGCGGGAACTCGGCGAGGAGCGGATCGAGCACCGCTTCCCCGGCATCGCGTCGACGTGTCGCTCGTTCGGGGTCGACCCCGTCCGTCACCCCGTGCCCGTCCGTCCATCGGCCCACTACTTCATCGGCGGGGTGAGGGTCGACGGGCGGGGCGAGACCTGCATCCACCGTCTCTTCGCGTGCGGCGAGGTGACGGCGTCCGGTGTGCACGGCGCGAACCGGCTGGGGTCGAACAGCCTGCTCGAAGGGCTGGTCTACGGTGCCCGGGCGGGGGAGGAAGCGGGGAAATGTGGGCCGACGGCGCCGGCGCAGTCGCTTCGGAAGTTCCGGGGCGAGGGGCCGCCGGCGGCGAGGGAGCACCTCGACCTGGGGGACATGCGAAACAGCCTGAAGTCGTTGATGGGGCGCGTGGCGGGGATCCTGCGGTCGCGCGAGCCCCTCGCGGAGGCGAGGCGGGCCCTGGACCGGTGGGGGCGCTACGTCCTCGATCGAAAGCTCGACGGGCCGGCGGGCTGGGAACTGCAGAACATGATGACGATCTCCCGCCTGGTGATCGAGGCGGCGTGGCTCCGGGAGGAGTCGCGGGGGGCCCACGCGCGGCGCGACTTCCCCGATCGCGACGACGATCGCTGGCGGGGCCACGTGAACCTCGGCCTCGGTGGTGAACCGACGTTCACGTCCCTGGGTTCCACGGAGGAGAGTTCGATCGACAGCCGGGCGGAGAACGCATGACGGACGTGGCGAGAGACAGAAACCTGGAAGCCGAACGGGCGATCCTCGTCGGGGTGATCCGACCCGGGGACGAGAAACTCTACGAGCCTCCGCTCGCCGAGCTGACCCGTCTCGCGGAGACCGCGGGGGCCGAGGTCGTCACGACGACGATCCAGAAGCTCGGCGCGGTGAAGTCGGGCACCTTCATCGGGCGCGGCAAGGCCGAGGAAGTGGCGGAGACGTGCGCGGGTCTCGACCTGGACGTCGTCATCTTCGACCACGACCTCAGCCCCGCGCAGGTCAGGAAACTCGAGAAGATCGTCAAGTGCAAGGTCGTGGATCGCTCCGAGCTGATCCTCGACATCTTCGCGACCCGGGCGCAGACCCGGCAGTCGCGGGTCCAGGTGGAGCTGGCGCAGCTCGAGTACCTGCGCCCGCGCCTGAAGCGGATGTGGACGCACCTGTCCCGTCACGAGGGAGGCGTGGGGAAGAAGGGGCCCATCGGACTCCGCGGCCCGGGCGAGAAACAGCTCGAGGTCGACCGGCGACTGATGCAGAAGCGCATCGACGCGCTGAAGCGCGAGATCAAGACGATCGAGCGCCAGCACCACACGAGGGCGAGCGGCCGGCGCGACTACTTTCAGGTCTCCCTCGTCGGCTACACGAACGCCGGGAAGTCGACGCTGCTCTCCGCGCTG
>JBDLIY010000396.1:0-4084 GCA_039714635.1 Planctomycetota bacterium | reverse complement strand
CATGATGCGGAAGGCCTGCATGGTGTAGGCGCCCTGGTCCGGATCGAAGTGGAAGCACCAGAGCGAGAGGCCGTCGACGAACGTGCCCAGCTCGCCCTCGGACGCCTCGATGAGGCCGAGGCGGATGGAGCGGGCCGGGTACCAGTCGTTGGAGTTTCGCGCGACCTTCAGACAGCGTGAGAGCGTGCCGTCCGGCGTGAACAGGTAGATCCCGACGTCGTGGACGTACTCCTTCGTCCGGTCCATCCAGCGGAAGGGGAAGCTGACGTTCGTGGACAGCTCCGCGATGTCCGCCTCCTTCCCGGTCAGGAAGTGCCAGCCGCGCGCGGCCGACGGCCGGCCGTACGTCGCGAGGTAGCTCTGCTTCTTCTCCTTCGCGAGGGTCGGCGTCTCGAGCGGGTCGATCGAGACGGTGACCATCTCGAAGTCCTCGCCGGGGTCGAGGTCGATCTCCCTCAGCGACTTCACGACCTCGTTGAGGCTCAGGTCGCAGAGGAGGGGGCAGCGGTAGTAGCCGAGCGTCATGAGGACCGGCTTGTCCCCGTCGAAGTAGTCGCGCAGCCGGATCTTCCTGCCCTTCTCGTCGACGAACGGGAGGTCGAGCGGCAGCTTCGTGCCGATGACCGGCTGCATCTTCGGCAGCCCCTGGAGCTCCGGCGGGAGCGCCTCGGTCCGGTCCTCCTGCGCGGCGGCCACGCCGGCGAGGACCGTGGCGAACAGCAGGGTGACGATGATCCGGGTCCCGATTCGAGTCCCGATTCGAGTCATGGCTCTCTCTCTCCGCGGAACGTTCACCGTCCCGCCTCCCGGACGACGATCTCCATCGCGCGGTCGACCGGGATGCGCACGATCCCGTCCTTCTCTGAGACCCAGCGGTAGGCGCCCAACTCGCCCATCTGCTGGCTTCTCAGCCGGCGCAGTTCGTCCGGCGCCAGCGGCGACGTCTTCTTCGCCGCCTCCTGCTTCTCCCAGATGAGGAAGGCGCCGGAGAAGCCGACGATGATCGCGAAGAGGAGGATCGCGGAGACGACCCCGACCATCACGATCGGCGACGCGCGGAGTTCGTCCTGGGGTCTCTTGTTTTCTTCCATGTCAGACGTTCCTGAATGGTCAGACGTTCTCGAATGCGAGGGATTCGGCGAGACGCGGGTCCTGGCCCGGAAGCAGGGAATGGCCCGAGAGCGTGTAGGTGACGCCGGCCACGAACAGGCCCAGGTGGCCGAGGAAGCCCAGGACGTCCGTGACCCCGAAGGGCACCGTCCCGGACCCGGCCTCGGGAACGACGAGGTAGACCATGTCGACGTAGTGCATGAGGAGCAGCCAGACGGCGAACACCATGACGGCCGCCCGCTTTCGCTTCATGGTGCGGGGAAGCATCAGCACGAACGGGACGAGGAAGTGGCCGAAGAGGAGGACCAGGCTGACGGTTCCCCAGCCGCCGTGCTGGCGGGTCTCGTACCAGACCGTCTCCTCCGGGATGTTCGCGTACCAGATGAGCATGTACTGGGAGAAGGCGATGTAGGCCCAGAACACGTTCCATCCGAACAGCTGCTTCCCGATGTCGTGCCAGTGCTCCTCCGTGACCTCTTTCGCGAGCTTGCCGCGCCACTGCAGGACGAAGAGCGTGATCGCGAGGAAGGCGAAGAAGCCGACCATCCCGGCGGAGAAGAAGTACGCGCCGTAGATCGTCGAGTACCAGTGCGGGTCGAGCGACATCAGGATGTCGAACGCCGCGAAGGTGACGGTCAGCGCGTAGAGGACCATCAGGCCCGGGCTGCCCTTCGCGAGCTTCGCCGTCAGCGCCGGGTCGCCGGTCTCGTCCTGCTTCACCGAGACGGAGAGCAGCCACCGGGCGGACAGCGTCCAGACGCCGAAGTAGACGGCGCACCGGACCAGGAAGAACGTGGAGTTCAGCCAGGGCGTCTTGCCGAGGAGCAGGTGGTCGGTCTCGGCCGGATGCATCCAGTGGTAGAGCGAGTTCATGCCCGCTACGAGCGGGACGAACAGGACCGCCAGGAGCACGACGTTCGCGGCGATCGCCTCCGCCAGCCTCCGGACCACGACGCTCCAGGAAGAGCCCGTCAGGTGCTGCAGGAGCACGAAGAACAGGCCGCCCAGCGCGATGGACAGGAAGGTGGAGAAGGAGACGAGGTACGAGCGCAGGAAGTGCTCCCAGTCTCCGAGGGCAAGGGGGATGGCGACGAGGATGCCGCCGCAGGCCGCCGCCGCCAGGGTGACGGTGCGCGCTCCCTCTCCGATCCGCAGTCCCGCACTCGGGTTCTCGGGTTCCGTGATGACTTTCATCGGATGACCCCCCTCACCGGAGCTGGTCCCGGAGTTCTTCCGGGACGTCCTCGATCTTCGCGTTCTGGCTCCGCTGGAGAGCCCGGATGTAGGCCACGATCGCCCAACGGTCGCCGGCCGGGATCTGGGCGGCGTAGCTCGCCATGTTGCCCAGGCCGTTCGTGATCGTGTTGAACAGGTGTCCCGCCTCCCGCTCGCGGACGAGCTTCGTGTGGAGGTCCGAGACGTTGAGGGCCGCCTTCGTGGCGACCTCGGCCGTGGGGCCGTTCCCGCGCCCCGACCAGCCGTGGCAGGTCGCGCAGAAGACGTCGAACCGCTCGCGACCGCGCACCATGAGTTTCATGTCCACGGGGACCGGGATCCTGGCGATCCACTTCCCGTCGACGCGGCCCTTCGCGAACGCCGGGTCGACGACGAGATCGCCGCGGGCGACCGTCCCCTGGACGGGGCGGCGCATCGCGCGGCCGTCCGCGAACACGGGGTTCGTCGTCTGGGGCCGGAACTTCGGCTGGTGGTCCATGTCGTGCACGACGTGGACCCGCGGCGAGTCCGACGTCCGGTGCCTCGCGTAGACGGCGAACGCCGCCGGGATGAGCCCGGCGAGCGCCATGATCACCAGCGTGGGGACGAAGAACCTGGGCAGTGATCTGGTCATGGATCGGGACATGTCAGGCCTCCACCACTTCCACGTGGGTTCCGCCCAGTCCGGCCGCGAATTTCGACGTCTCGGCGACCTTGAACTCGCGGTCCTTCGACTCGAGGAAGATGAAGAAGCGGTCCGCCGTCGCCCGCTTGAAGCGGCGGCTCAGGAACACCGGGTGCCAGAACCTCGGCAGACCGTTCAGGCCGAGCATCCCGAAGAACGCTCCGAACGCGGCGCAGAGCACCGTCAGCTCGAACGCCACCGGGATGTTCGCCGGCAGGCTGAAGAACGGCTTGCCACTCGTCAGGAACGGGTAGTCGACCGCGTTCGTGAACCACTGCAGGGCGAGCGCGATCAGCAGCCCCGCGGCGCCGCCCTTGAAGGCGAGGACCGGCAGGATCGTGCGCTTGACGCCCATCGCCTTGTCCAGGCCGTGGACGGGGAAGGGGGAGTAGGCGTCCCACTTCGTGAAGCCCGCGTCCCGGACCGTCGCGGCCGCGGCCATCATCTCGTCCGCGCCGTCGAACTGGACCAGGAGACCCTCGACCTTCGTGGGGTCGGAAGGCTCCGCGACCTCGACGGGCTCGGGTGCTTCGCCCGCATGCGCCTCGTCGTGGCCGCCGTGCCCGTGCGACGCCTGGTGCAGCACGGCCTTCACCTCCGCCATCGCGACCATCGGCAGGTAGCGGACGAAGAGGAGGAACAGGAAGAAGAAGAGGCCGAAGCTGCCGACGAACGTCCCCCAGTCCACCCAGGTCGGCACGTAGATGTCCCAGGAACTGGGCAGGAAGTCCCGCGAGAGCGACGTGATGACGATCACGAAGCGCTCGAACCACATCCCCACGTTCACGAGGATCGCGATGATGAAGAGCATCGGGATCGACTGCCGGACGCGGCGGAACCAGAACAGCTGCGGGACGAAGACGTTGCAGAACACCATCGTCCAGTAGCCGGCCGCGTAGGGGCCCATCGCCCGGTTCGCGAAGGCGAACTGCTCGAAGCCGTTCCCGGAGTACCACGCCATGAACAGCTCGATCGAGTAGGCGAAGCCGACGATGGAGCCGGTCACGAGGATGATCTTCGCGATGTTGTCCAGGTGGCGCATCGTCACGAACTCCTTCAGCCCGAACCACTGCC
>JBDLIY010000395.1:0-4095 GCA_039714635.1 Planctomycetota bacterium | reverse complement strand
ACCGCGGAAGAGCAGCTGACGGCGCAGGCCGAGCACGGAGGCGTGCAGATCGTGGTCTGTCCGATGAAGCGGGAGGTCTTCGAGCGGCGGTTCCCGAAGGTGCCGCCCGGGGTCCTCCGCCGACGGTCCATCGGTGTGATGGAGGATCTCTGCGCGGCTCCGCCGGAGTCGGCCGACATGGACATGGGTCTCGCCGCCGGCGGTCGGATGGAGCAGGAGATCTACGACGATCCGTACGACTTCGAGGACTGGGATCGGAGCACGAGGGGCCGCTGCTTCGTCCACCTCGCCGATGCCCTGGCCTGGCGCGCGATCACCGGTGAGGCCCCGCCGACCGTGCCCCCGACCGCTCGGGACTACACCCGGGCCGGCCTCCCCTGGTTCGACTGGTACGCGGAGGACGCGAAGGCCGTCGACGCGCAGGAGCGGCTGAAGGGCCTGAAGTCCGTGAAGGAGATCGGGATCGAGCGCGGGGAAAATCCCCTGCCGGAGAACGAGTCCGTCGGGGTGGAGGACATCCGCGTCCTTCGGAGCGGTCTTCGACGCAATGAGGTCCGGGAGGGTAGCTTCTGAGCATGACCGATGAGCTCGCCGAAGCGTTCCTGATCAACAACCGCGCGACCCTTCTCGTCCTGCGCGAGCTTTCCGACGAAGCCCTGGCCGCCTCCCTCTCCACGCGGGGCGGCCGGACCGTCGGCCAGCAGTTCGTCCACGTCCACGAGGTCCGCCGGGACAAGGTCGCGCGGGCCGACCGGGAGCTCGGCGCCGGGCTCCCGAAGCTCTCTCGCGAGGACGGGCACGACCGCGACCTCCTGATCGACGCCTTCGAGCGCGCCGGCGAGGCCGTGGCCGAACTGATCCGCCGGAGCCTGTCCGACGGCGGGAAGGTGAAGGGCTTCAAGCGAGGGATCCACGCCCTCGTGACCTACCTCGTCGCCCACGACGCGCACCACCGGGGCCACGCGCTGCTGACGTGCAAGCAGGCGAGGGTGAAGCGGCCGGAGACCCTCCGGTTCGGGCCCTGGGACTGGAACCGTTTGTAGGAGCGGAATCGGTTCGCGAATCCGGTCCTCGCCCTTACCATTGGCCGTTTCTCAAGGCGATTCACCCGATTCCACAGGCAGGTACGGCATGGACTTCAAGCGGCTGGATGACGACGTTCTCGAGATGGTCCTCGCGACCCTGAAGGACTTCATGGCCACCGAGGCGCCCCTCGAGAAGCGGCTCGAATGGGACAAGGAAGACGTCTGTCCCGAGGACGTCGTCCGGAAGATGATCGGGCCCGAGATCGGGCTCCACCTCGTCTTCGTGCCCGAGGAGTACGAGGGGCTCGGCGGCGGCGCGTGGGATCTCTACAAGATGTGCACGCTCTTCGCCGAACTCGACCTCGGCATGGCGACCTCCATGCTCGCCATCGCCCTCGGAACCGACCCGATCCGCGTCGGCTGCACCGACGAGCAGAAGAAGAAGTGGATGACGAAGATCGCCACCGACGGTCTCGTCGTCGCCTACGCCGTCACCGAGCCCGAGGCCGGCTCCAACGTCGAGAACCTCAAGACGAAGGCCGAGCAGGTCACCGACGACGCCGGCAACGTCACGCACTACCGCCTGAGGGGCGTGAAGCAGTTCATCTCCAACGGCGCCATCGCCGATCTCTACACGGTCCTCGCCCGCGCGCCGGGCGGCCCCACGTTCTTCGTCGTCGAGAAGGGCGCCGAGGGGCTGAGCTCCGGCAAGCAGGAGGAGAAGCACGGGATCCGGCTCTCCAACACGTCCCAGGTCATCCTCGACGACGTCGTGATCCCGGCGTCAAACATCATCGGTGAGGGCGAAGGCCATGGCATCAAGCAGTCGAACGAGGTCTTCGGCTACACGCGCCTGATGGTCGCGGCGTTCGGCCTCGGCTGCGGCCAGGTCGCGCTCGACCGCGCGGTCGCCTACTCGAAGGAGCGCCTCCAGTTCGGCACGCCGCTCTCCGAGAAGCAGGGCTTCACACACAAGCTGCTCGTGCCGCACAGCGTCCGCCTCGCCGCCGCCCGAGCCTACATCGAGTACGTCTCCAACCTCCTCGACTCCGGAGACTTCGACCGCCAGGTCGAGGGGTCGATCGCGAAGCTCTTCGCCACGGAGGAGGGGAACGTCGCCGCGGACCACGCGGTCCAGGCCCTCGGCGGCTACGGCTACTGCACCGAGTACGAGGTGGAGAAGATCCGCCGCGACGCCCGGATCCTGACGATCTACGAGGGCACCTCGGAGATCCAGCAGAACATCATCGGCGTGTTCCGCATGCGCCAGGACTTCCGCAGCAAGGGCGCCTTCTACGGCGAGATGGCCGACTCCGTGGCGGGACTGGAGCACGTCGGAGGCGACGCGGTCGCCCACACGGCCCGCTTCCTCTCGAAGTGCGCGAGGGCCACCTTCAAGAAGAAGCTGACGAAGCAGCAGCACGCGCTCTTCGAGCTCGCCTGGGCGATGGCCGAGTGCGAGGTCGCGGTGGCGCTGTGCCAGGCCGCCGCCGAGAAGGGCGATGACCTGCTGGCCGCCCAGGCGCGTCTCTTCTCGGCCGAAGTCCGCCTGAGCGTTCCGGCCCGTCTGCTGAAGATCTTCGCGGGCTCCGGCGTCCTCGACGAGGAGGAGATGGCCGACTTCGTCGCCGAGGCGGATCTGAACGACGCCGTCGCGCGCCAGGCGGGCACGCTCGCCGACATGGACTTCGTGGCGAGGACGATCACGGCGTAGCGCGGGTCCCTTGCCGCGAGATCGGCATCGGGGTAGGCTCCTCCCGGTCCACGGGACACGAAGGAGACACCCCGATGTCGAAGTTCCTCATTGCGATGGCGTGCGACAGTCTCGACGACTGTCGCGGAAAGTGAGCGGACGTGGTCCGGGCTTCCTGGGGAAGCCCATGCGAGATGGATCGCGCGTTCGTCGACCCCGACACGGGCAACACCACCTGCGTGTGGAAGGCGCCCTCATCGGCCGATCTCGAGTCGCTCTTCACGAAGGCCGGCGTGGAGGTCGTCTCCATCACCCCGGTCGACGAGGTCGCCTCCGGAGACTTCTCCTAGGGGCCAGGATGGCCACAGCAAGCAGTCTCCGGGGAATCCCCGTCGTCATTCTGCTTTTCGCGCTCCTCACGGCGGGCTGCGCCGCCCCGCGGACGAGCCTGATCGCCCGGGGCGGGATCTTCCAGGTGGACGGCGGCATCGGCGCCTCCCAGGGGCCCGTCTCCGGCGTCTCCACCGCGGACGACCTCGGCCTCGAGAGCGTCTTCGCCTTCCAGCCCCGCATCGACGTGGACTGGGACGACTGGCACCTCTCCGCCAGCGGCTTCGACGTCGAGTCCTCCGGGACCGGAGCCGCGGATGCCCGGTTCGAGTGGAACGGGCGGGTGATCGAGAGCGGAGTCGCCACCGAGTCGACGCTGGGCCTTCGCCTGATCACGACGGACGTCGCCTGGGACCCGATCCCGTGGGAGTTCATGGATATCGGCATCGGCGTCGGGCTGGGCTACCTCTGGTACGACGCCTACGTCCTCGCGGAGGAGGTCCCGGTCGGCATCGGCATCGACCAGAGCACGCCGATGGGCTACCTGCTGCTCCGCCTGGCGAAGCAGATGCCGGACTGGGGGGTGATCCTGCGCCTCGCCGGCGTCTCCGCGAGCTGGGAGAACGACGAGATCACGTACTACGAGGCCGACCTGATGGGCAGCATCCGCCTCTGGGGCGACGCGGAGTCGGTCCGGGGCGATCTCATCCTCGGCTACCGCTACCTGTACGCCGAGTACATCTACTCGAGCAGCTACTCGTTCGAGACGGACCCGACGCTGCAGGGTCCGTACATCGGGTTCGCGGTCGTGTTCTGATGGAGTGACAGAGTAACGCCTGTCAGCGTTCTGTCAGTTCTGTCGGTGACAAAGTAACGCCTGTCAGCGTTCTGTCACTTCACCGACGTCCGCCGCCCCCGCGGCCGCCCCCTCCCCGCATGCCGCCGCCGGCGCGCGAGTGGCCGCCGCCGTAGCTCCGGCGATAGCTGTTCGTCCGCTGCGTGCCGCGCTGCCGGGCCTGGTGATGGCGGTTCAGGTCCCGCGTCGTC
>JBDLIY010000394.1:0-4111 GCA_039714635.1 Planctomycetota bacterium | reverse complement strand
CTTCTCCAGCTCGAGTTCGAGACGAGACTCGACGCCGTGCTCCTCCCGCGCCCACTCGGTCAGCTCCCGGTTCACGTGGTCCCGGATCGACTCCCCGACCTCCCGCGCCTGCGACGCGCCGGCCGCCCCCGTCAGGACGAAAACCGAGTCCGTGTCCCCGTAGATCACCTCGTGGCCCAGGCCCTCGATCAGGCGCTTCGTCCGCCGGAGGATCTCCCCGCCGAACGACGTGATCGCGTTCGCGATCGCCGCCGACGCGAATCGGCACGAGTTCGTCCCGAGCACCCCGTAGAACGAGTTCATCAGGAGCTTCGCCGCCATCGACATCGCGGCATCGCCCTCGGCCTTCGCGCGGTCGCGCCGCTCCCACAGCCGCGTGATGACGCGCGGCAGGATCCCGCCGGCCCGCCGGAACCGCGCCCCGTTCGGCGAGACGAGCTCTCCCGGCTCCGCCTCCCCCGCGCCGGCGAACGCGATCGGATCGATCCCGAACGTCAGGATGATCGACGGGTAGAGGCTCTTGAAGTCCAGCACCGCGACGTTTCCGAAGATCCCCGCCCGCGAGTCGAGCACCGTCCCGCCCACGACGTACCCCGCGCGGAGGTCGCCCCCCACCGTCGGCGCGACGCGCCCCGCCTTCCGCACCTCCGGCAGGTAGAGGAAGTCGAACGTCGCGACGGACGCCCCGACGCGGTCGAGCGGCATCCCGGTAAGCAGGCTCCGCTCGAGCGCCAGCCGCAGCGCGCCCGTCTTCTCGAGGATGTCGAGGACCAGCACCGCGTCCTCGCGGTTGTAGCGCGCCAGCCACTCCGGGTCCTCGCGGAACGCCCGCCGGATCTTCTCGACGCGACCCGACCCCTCCGCCAGCTTCGCCCGGCCGAGGACGGCCGACGCGACGGTGTTCAGCCGGAAGTCCTCGAACGTCTCCCCGGCATCGCGCACGAGCTGGATCCCGTCGAGCACCTGCCGCCCCGCGACCATCGCCCGTTTGCTCCGCGTGAAGCCGGGGTCGTCCAGGAAGCCGATCGGCCCGTCGCCGCGCCCGATCCGGAACGGCACGCCGAGTTCCTTCGCCCGCCGGTCGAGCACGACGAGGTCGAAGTCGACGAAGTTCCAGCCGGTCAGCACGTCCGGGTTCGCCTGGCCGATCAGCTGCGCCGTCTCCGACAGGAGCGTCCGCTCGTCGACCAGCGCGCGCGCCCCCTCCACCGGCCGGTCACTCCGGATCAGCACGGTGTCGAGGCCGTCGCCGACCAGCGCGACGGAGAAGATCTCCTCGGCCCGCGGCCCGGTCTCGATGTCGATCGACAGGACTCGGAGCTCCGGTGTGAACTCACCCTCCGAGAACTCCGGCCGGCGGAAGACGAGGTCGGTGAACCGCCCCGGCTCGGCCTCGCCTTCGATCGTCGTCGTCCCGCGGATCCCGTGGTCGATCATGTACCGGTAGGCGTAGCGGACGTCGGCCTCGAAGAACGGGATCCCGGCCCCGAGAAGTTCCTCGCGGATGTCCGGCACCTTGCGCGGATCCGAAAACGAGAGCCGCGCCACGGGTTGCCCGTCGGCGTCGACGAGGTCGGGCTCGACGCCGGCGGAGATCGGCCGGGCGATCCGCGTCGCGGCGTCGACGTCACGCTGCGGAACGAAGAAGTAGGGTCGCGGCCGGTCGTCGACGGCGAGGACGGACTCACCCCGGTCGGTGATGCCGTAGAGGTGCACGACGGGGACGCCGCGGAGCATCCGGTACGTGGGAACGAGGATGTAGACGAGGCGGCGCTCGACGACCATGGACGCAATGGTAAGGGACAGAGCGGGTCAGTCCGTGGACTGATCGTGTCGCGACCGTCTGCGCGATCGCGACCGCACTTCCGTCGGCATTTCGCTGGTCTCAGCCCTGCCTGTCGTTACCAAAGATGTTCAGCTGACGCTTCCCGTCGGAGCCGCACTCGGGGCAGGGAGCCTTCTTGCGGGCGTCGACGCGGGGCCGGCGGAGCTGGAACTCGCTCTGGCAGGAGCTGCAGACGAACTGGTACATCGGCATGGCGGATCTCCCCTCATTTCAGATTCGCCAGTCGCGGAGAGACTACCGGATTGTCACACTGGTGTCCGCTCCGAACATGGAACCCGGCGGGGGGCGGCCGGGATGCGGGAAAAACGGGCTCGGCCCATGGCGAACTGGTCGATGAAGTGCCGGAAGTGCGGCGCCGACCTCGGGGACCTCCGGGAGGCGGCGGCATCCATCTGCCTCCGTCCGCGGGAGGACGAGGAGACCCGGACCTACTTCTTCTGCGAGGCCTGCGGCGTCTGGTCGGTGTGGCTCTGCATCGAGGACCAGTGGACCGACGAGGACAAGCTCATCGCGGTCGGCCCGGTGTCGCGCGAGGAGGGTGACCGGATCGTCGCGCTGATCGGGGAGTGCCCGGACCCCGGCCTGTCCTGGTGCCGGTGCCCGGTGCACGGGAAGTTGAACGGGACCCTCGCGTGATGAACGACCCCGCCCCCGCCCCCGCCTGGTCCGCGCTCCTGGAGACCGCAGAGTCGATCGCGGCGCTCGGGGTTCCTTCGACGGAGGGAGTCGCGGCGTGCCTGTCGGAAGCGGGGCTCGAGCTCATCTTCGACGTCCGCGCGGGGATCGTCGTCCTCGAGTTGCCGGAGGGATCCGATCGGGCCGACCTGGCGACCGCGGTGGCGGGCCTCGGCCCGGCGGTCGGGCTCGATGTCGTCTCGCCGCCGGTGGCGGGCGCCGGCGGAGCGCCCGGGTGGGACTCGAAGCGCTCCGAGGGGCACGAGATCGCCGGCCGGCGCGTCTGGTTCGGCATCGAGACGGCGGACGGCGTCGAGCGCCTCGTCTCGATCTCGATCCACTTCGACGGTCCGCCCGCGGAGCACCTGCCCCCGGAGGGCCGGGAGGGTCCGTTCCGCGTAACGACGAGCCTTGGCTGGTGCGGCGGCTTCGGCGAGGCGGTCCTGGACGGGACGGGCGCGATCCGACGGCATGACGACCGGCCGGTCTACGTGGACGGGGCGGTCCAGGACGAGATCCTGGAGCGCGTCGACCTGTCCGGCAGCTTCGCCGGGGAGCCCGTGATCCGGGTGGCGGGCCGCGGGCGGCTGGAGCGACGGACGGAGGTCAACCCGTCGATCCCGGGAGGCGAGGAGCGGGGGTATGTGGCGCTGGTGATCTGCGAGCTCGGGGAGGCGCGGATCGAGGGGGAGCGCGCCGGGAACTCCTGAGGGCAAAGGGACTCGTGCGCGCCCGGAGACGCCCACACGACCTGTCGTTACCCTCGCGTTCCTGTTGGTCGCCTCGTCCGGCGCCCTCTCCGGCCACGCACCGGAAGCCACGCCCGCCGTCCGCTTGCCCCTTGACATCAGGCCTGTTTTGGTATCAAATGATACCGTGTAAGTGACACAGGCAGAGTGATGGTATCATTTAGGCACATCGGATGGCCCCGAAAGAAGCCGAATCGCACATTGTCCAGGCGATCAAGCGGCGGGCCGGCGAACCGGGAGATGCCGCGGTGACCACCACGGCCGAGTACGACCTGATGGGAGAACGCCTGAAGGTCGAAGACGTCTGCGATGTCCTCCTCGACTGGATCGAGAAGGGGAAGAGCATCCGGGAAATCGTCACCACGAACGCGAAAGGACATATCGGGAAGCCGGCATTCGTCATCAAGCCGCGGCTCAACGGGAAGATGTTCTACGTCAAGGTTGCCGTAACAGACCCCGGCGGAAGCCGAGAACGGCTGACCATCGTATCCGCACATCCGGATCACTGAGGAGGCGGTGATGCCAAGAGAATGCCCCATTTGCGGCGAAGAGTCCCTCGTGCGGCGGCGCGGCACCTTTCGGTTTGATCCTCCGGCCGCTGTTCCCGGAGGGACCATCGAGATCCCGAAGACCTCCTGGGAGGAGTGCGCCTCCTGCGAAGAGCAGATCATTCTGCCAGCTCTGCGCCGCGCCCTGGATGAGGAGGCTCTGCGAAGACAAGGCCTCCTCCCGGCTTCGGAGATCAAGTCGATCAGGGCACGGGCGGGCCTGTCTCAGAGGAAAATGTCCAGACGCCTTGGCGTCGGAGAGAAGACGTATGCGCGCTGGGAGAGCGGCCGCT
>JBDLIY010000393.1:0-4113 GCA_039714635.1 Planctomycetota bacterium | reverse complement strand
CACTCCTTCCGGTCGAACCCGCCCTTGATCAGCTGGGGTTCGGTACGCCACAGCTGCTCCTTGTCCTCGTGGGTGCCCTTCTGCTTGACGAACGCGACGGCGTTCGTGAATACGTTGAGAACCTGGCGCTCGTACTCCCCGCGGTAGGCGATGGCCATCCCGATCATGGGCGGCGTGCTCGTGTCCTGGAGCGTGCGCATCTCGAACGTCACCGTGTAGTCGCCCTCCGCCCGCTCCTTCGAACGGATGCCGTAGGCGTCGCCCCCGGTCCTCGCCGTGACGATCCCGTCGGCCACCCGCCAGACGTCGCCGACGCCGAACCAGTTGTCGAGGTTCTCTCCGTTGAAGAGCTGGCGGACGTTCTTTTCGGAGGATGCCTCGGCCGCCTCCTTCGCCGGCGCCGGCCCGGCCTCTTCGAGGACGGCCTTCGCCTCCGCGTGCTCAGGATCGACGAGCAGGACCCGTTCCGCGCAGCGCCGGGCGAGGTCCCGGTTCTCCTTCAGGCTGCTCTTCGCGAGCTTCATCAGGTCGGCCACGTAGCGGTCGACCAGTTGCCGGTAGTCGTACCGGGGCCGGTCCAGCTTCTTCAGCAGCTCCTCGGCGCGCTTGACCGCCGCGAGGCCCTCCTCGGAGCCGGCCGCGGACTCGCGGAGCTTGAGGCAGGTGGCCAGGTAGTCGATCGCCTGCTTGTCGTCGTTGCGGGCGATGGCGACTTCGGCCAGCCCGAGGATCGCCGGGGCGTGGGTCTTCCACTCCGAGACGGCCTTGTTGAACTGACGCTCCGCCTCGGCCAGGTTCTTCTCCTCCAGCGCCTTGCGGCCGCGGCTCGTGAAGTACTTCGCGGCGTCTTCGTCCGCCACCGCCGTCCACGTCCCGGCGACGACGGCCGCCAGGACCAGGAGCACGATCGCGACCCGCTTCATCGCTGCACCTCGAAGTCGCGGACCTCGGCGCTGCATCGTTCGATCATCACCCCCGGGGCGCCGTCGAACGCCGTGTCCTTCTCCGCGACGTGGCGGAAGAGCATCTTGCCGTTCAGAAACGTCGTGATCTCGTTGCCGTCGACCGCCACCCGCAGGGTCGCCCAGTCGGACACCTTGTGGTTGTCCAGCACCTTCGACTGGATCCGATCCGAGCCGCTGCTGTCGAACTTCACGAGGTCGACCGTGTCCGCCCAGGAGAAGAGCAGGGCCCACGCGGTGTCCTCCGTCTCACCGATCAGGAGGCCGAAGGTCCGGCGCCCGTAGTCCTCCCCCGTGTGCCGGAACGTCGCGCGGACCGAGTAGCGATGCTCGAGCTGGGTCTTGATCACGTTGTTGGCCGACTTCTTCACGTCGATCGAGAGGACGCCGCCCTGGCAGTTCCAGGGCTTCTTGATCCCCGGGTTCCAGTTCTCGAGCTTGTCGTCCAGGATCATCGCCTCGAAGAGCCCGGCCGCCTCGGCCGGCGTGCGCACCCCGCGAAGACGCTCGAGATAGGACTTCGCGAGCTTGTTCCCGGGGTCGAGGAGGAGGGCGGTCTGGAAGGCCTTCTTCGACCACTCCGGGGAGCCGTTGAAGTTCTTGCGGCCGAAGGCCACGAGGTCCTCCACGAACTTCGCGTCGAGCTTCGAGAGCTGTTGATAGCCCTTCCCGAGCTTGTTCACCGCCCGCCGGGCCTGGCCCTCCATCCGCTTCTGCGCGCGGCTGAGCTCCTTCACCCCCTTGAGCTCGTCGAGGCAGCGCAGGTACGCCTGGACGGCTTCCCCGGTCCGGCCGAGCTTCTCCAGGGCCTTCGCGAGGCCGAAGCAGGCCTCCGGGTGGGGGGAGTGCTCCTCGAGCGCCCGCTGGAAGTACTTGATCGCCCCTTCGTAGTCCCGGGACTTCGCGGCCTTCTCACCCTTCTCGCAGAGCAGATCCGCGACGTCCCGGTCCCCGGCGAACACCGGCGTGAGGATGAGAGCGAGGGCGAGGAACAGCAGTGGCGGTGCACGTCGGATCGAGTTGTGGATCATGTCATCCCCGTACGGAACAGACACTCATTCTAGTCATGAGGCGTCCGGATTCCACCCCGAGGCGGCCATCCGGCGTGTGTAATATCCGGGCATGGCGGACACGGTGCCCCGAATTCCCGGTTTCCTCCTCCTGCGTCGCATCGGACGTGGCGGGATGGGAGAGGTCTGGCTCGGAAAGCAGGACGGGACCGGTGTGCCCGTGGCGGTGAAGCTGATGCGCGACGAGGAGTCGGACGTACGCCGCCGCCAGTCCGAGAGGGAGGCCGTCGCGTCGCTCAACATCCGCCACGAGAACGTCGTCGCCACCCTGGCGATCGGACGGGTGGACGGCCGGCCGTGGATCGCGATGGAGTACGCGTCGGGCGGCGACCTGGCGAGCCGGGTCCGGGAGGAGAGGCCGCTCGCCGAGGCGGAAGCGCTCCGGGCCGGGCTCGACGCCGCCCGGGGACTGCGGGAGGCGTCCCGGGCCGGCATCGTCCACCGGGACGTGAAGCCCTCGAACCTCCTGTTCGACGGGCAGGGCCGCGTGCGGATCTGCGACCTGGGGCTCGTGACCGAGGCGGGGGACGCCGCGCGGAAGCTCGCCCTGGGGACCCCGGGCTACATGGCGCCCGAACAGCTCGACCCGGACGCGACGATCGACCTCCGGACCGACATGTACTCCCTCGGTCTGACCCTGTTCTTCGCCGTGGCCGGCCGCCCTCCGGTGGCCGGGCGGAACGCCGCCGCCATCGCGCGCCAGTGTCGGAGCGCTCCCCTGCCCGATCCGAGGAAGTACGCCCCGGAACTCTCGGACGGCTTCGTCAACGTTCTCCGGCGGATGACGGAGAAGGACCCCGCCGACCGGTACCAGCTCTGGGACGAGCTCATCATCGACCTGGAGCATCTCGCGCGGGGCGACCGCCCGCTGTCGGCCGCGATCGCCGTCATGCGGAAGACGAGCGTGCGCCGCCGATGGTTGCTCCCTGTCGCCGCGGCCGTCCTGGTTCTCGGCGGTGGGGCGGCGGTGGTTTTCGGGACGCGGCCCGGAGGGGAGGCCCCGCCGTCGTCGGTGGATACGACGGAGACGGAGGCGCGGATGCGCCGGGCGTTCGTCGAGGAGACGTTCACCGGGGAGGAGCGGCTCCGCGAGATGCGGCTCCTCGCAAAGAAGTACGCGGGAACACAGGTCGCGAAGGAGGTCGAGCGCGAGATCGCCGGGATCGAGGCGAGTCGCGCCCGGGAGCTCACGGAAGGGATCGAGCGGATCCGGGCGCAGGTCCGCGCGTGCGTGGGCGCCCGTGATCTCGAGAGCGCGCTCCTGGCGCTGGTCATCGCCGGGGAGCTTCCCCGCTACGACGAGATGAAGACCGAGCTGGCGCCGCTCGACGGAGAGGTCGAGAGGCTGGCGGAAGAGATCCGCGTCAGCGCGGAGAGGGAGTTCTCGCTTCGCCTGGAGGAGGCGGACCTCGAAGGCGCCCGTCGCGCGATCGACGGGACGGTGGTGGCCGGGCACGGCGGTCTCGATCGCTGGCACGAGAGTGCCCGGGCCCGACTTCAGGAGGCGGAGCGCGTCGCGCGCGAGGTCGAGGCCCGGCGCGCCCGCGTGGCCTACACGGCGGCGGTGCCCGAGGCTCTCCGGGCGGCGGCGGCGGGGCGGACCACCGAGGCGGAGTCCCTTCTCCGGAAGGCGGTCGAGGGGGGCGGGGATCGCCTCGGAGACCTCCCCGGAACCGACCGGAAGATCCTCGGCCTCGTGACGTTTCTCCGCGCCCGGGCCGTCCGGCTCGGCGCGGAGCTCGAGGGGGAGATGGTCGCTCTCGTCCGCGAGGGGGAGCTTCTCGTCGGACCGATCGCTTCGGTCACCTCCGACGGTGTCCGGCTCTCCGGCGTCGAGAGTCTCATCCCGCTCGAGGCCCTGGACGCCGCCAGCGTCCTCGTCTTCGGAGCGGGCGCGCCCCCGGAGGCCGCCGCGGCGTGGGCGCTCGCCTCCGGTGACGCGCGCGAAACGGAATCCCGCCTCGCCGGTGTCGACGCGGACCTGGCCGCCCGCATGAGGCAGCTCGCGGCCACACTCCCGCCGCCCCCGTCCCGGCCGGAGACACCCGGGATCCGGGAGGGCGAGACCCCTTCCTCCGCCG
>JBDLIY010000392.1:0-4134 GCA_039714635.1 Planctomycetota bacterium | reverse complement strand
CGGCCCCAGCCCCGAGCCACCTCCGAGTAGTGCCGACCGATCCACCGGTCCGAGGAAGACTCGCAGGCCGCCAGCAAGGTCGCGAGCAGCACGACGGCCGCCGCAGTTCCGATCCTCCCCATCGCTGCCTCCTTCCCTCCCAGTCTACTCCCGCCGCCGCCTCGCCGTCTTGTGCCGGCTTCGCGAATGCGTTCCAATCCAGCGATGAAGGTCGGAAGAAACGACCGGCGGGCCTGGGCGGAGGTGCTCGTAGTCCCTGGCGGAGCGCTCCTCGTCGTCTCGTTCTTCCTCCCCCTGATTCCCCTGTGGATCCACAGTCCGGGGCTGTTCTCGTCCGCGGACTTCGTCGGTGACGCGATCGGCGACCTGATCCGCAGCGGAAGTTCCTTCCGGCATCGGCTCAAGGCGGCCCTGGGCGTCGTCTACCTCTCGACGCCCCACCTTCTCGGTGCCGTCCTCGTCGTGGACACTGCGACTTCCCGGATCTTCCCCGGCCACCTGGAGCGCGCCGCCCGAATCGCGCTCCGCTGCATCCTCCTGTCGTGGCTCGCCGGTTGTCTCAGCCTGCCGCTCCTGGACTCGAACGTGGTCGCCAACTCGTTCCGGATCTTCAGCATCGTCGCCACCGGACTGCTCGTCATGGGCTGGATCGTGCCGGGACGCTGGTCGCCGCCGCGCAACCACTTCGAATTCATGCGCCGGGGCGGTCTCATCGGCGCTCTCCTCGCCGGGGCCTGGTTCATCTGGCTCGCGACGATGTACGACGAGATCCACATCCTGACCACGGTGATCTCGGCGGGGGGACTGGTCCTCATCGCGGCGGGCAGCATCCTGGGCCTCTTCGTCCGGCCCGATTCCGCCTGAGTCGTCGGCCTTTCAAGGTTTGGTCCCGCCCCGGGTTGCAGTATCCTTGGCGATTCGAGTGGGAGCACCCGCCGCAGCTACGTTTCGAGGGTTTTTTCAATGTCTCAGATCCGACCGTTCCGCGGCGTTCGTCCGCGGCCCGACGCGGCCAAAGAGGTCGCCTCTCCCCCCTACGACGTCCTCTCCAGCGACGAGGCTCGCGCGCTGGTGAAGGACAACCCGAACTCCTTCCTCCGGGTGAACAAGCCCGAGGTGGACTTCGACGCCGGCGCCGACACCTACAGCGACGCCGTCTACCTCCGCGGGAAGGAGAACCTCGCCCGGCTGATTTCCGACGGCCTGATGTTCAAGGACGACAAGCCCGGCCTGTACCTCTACCGCCTCACCTGGCAGGGCCGCAGCCAGACCGGGCTCGTCACCCTGTCCTCCTGCGCCGAGTACGACGCCGGGCTCATCAAGAAGCACGAACACACGCGGCCGGTGAAGGTGAGTGACCGCGCCGACCACATCCAGACCCTCGGCGCCCAGGTCGGCCCCGTCTTCTCCATCTACCGCCACGAGGACGCGATCGACGCGCTGTTCAAGGCGGCCACCGACCGCGCCCCCGACTACGACTACGCGACGCCCGACGACGTGCGCCACGAGATGTGGGTCGTTCAGGACGAGGCCGCGATCAACGGGCTGGTCGACGCCTTCGGCGGACTCGAGGCGATCTACATCGCGGACGGCCACCACCGCTCCGCCGCCGGCTCCGAAGTCGCGCGCCGGCGCGCGGCGGAGAACCCGGACCACACGGGGGAGGAGCACTACAACTTCTTCCTCAACGTGATCTTCTCCGACGCGGAGACGCGGATCCTGCCCTACAACCGGGCCGTGAAGACCCTCGGCGGGCTGTCCGCGGACGACTTTCTCGCGAAGATCGCCGACAGGTTCGAGGTCGCGGAGCAGGACGCGCCCTTCCAGCCGGAGCGCCCCCACGATTACGGGATGTACCTGGCCGGCCGCTGGTACTCCATCACCTGTCGCGAGGGCACCTACGAGACGGTCGATCCGGCGGAATCGATCGACTCCGCCGTGCTCACCGCGAACCTCCTCGCGCCCGTGCTGGGCATCGAGGACCTCCGGACGGACGACCGGATCGATTTCATCGGCGGCATCCGCGGGCTCGCAGAGCTCGAGAAGCTCGTCGACCAGGGGACCCACGAGGTCACCTTCTCCCTGTACCCCGCTTCGGTGGCGCAGCTGTTGGCCGTGGCCGACGCCGACCAGGTCATGCCGCCGAAGTCCACATGGTTCGAACCGAAGCTCCGCAGCGGGATGGTCGTGAACCTCCTCGCCGAGTGAACTCAGCGGAAAGAAAACAGCAGGAAAGGAACCGAGAAATGCTGATCCTGATCTCAGACGCGTTCGGACCCGACCTTCCCGACCAGCTCGCGAAGTTCGGTGAGGTGACGGATGACCAGGGCCGCCTCGGCGAGGCGGAGGTCGTCCTGATCCGTTCCAAGACCAAGTGCCGCGACGACTGGTGGGAGAAGGCGCCCAACGTGAAGCTCATCATTCGCGGCGGCGTCGGTCTCGACAACGTCGACCTCGTCTACGCGAAGGAACACGGCGTCGACGTGCGCAACACCCCCGACGCCTCGACGACGGCCGTCGCCGAGCTGGCCTTCGCGATGATGATCGCCCTGCCGAACCACATCGCGGTGGCCGACGCCTCCATGCGCCGCGGCGAGTGGATCAAGAAGCAGCTGAAGCGCGGCGAGCTCCACAGCAAGACGCTGGGCGTCCTCGGCCTCGGCCGCATCGGCCTCGCGCTCGCGCAGCGCGCGAAGGCCTTCACCATGGACGTGGTGGGCTGGCACCCGGACTCCTACTTCACCGACTGGGCCGAGATCCTGCCGACGATGGAGGAGGTCCTCAGCCGCTCCGACTTCGTCTCGATGCACATGCCCCTGACCGACGGCACGAAGGGGCTCATCAACAAGGACACGCTCCGCCACTTCAAGGACGGCGCGTACCTGATCAACACGGCCCGCGGCAAGATCGTCGTGGAGGAGGACATCGTCGAGGCGCTGAAGACCGGCAAGCTCGCCGGCTACGCGACGGACGTCTGGTACTCGGACCCGCCGGTGGACTCTCCGCTGATGGACGCCCCGAACACCCTGTTCCTCCCCCACCTCGGCGCGTCGTCGCGGGAGAACATGGGCCGCATCGCCATCATCGTCGAGCGCATCATCGGCGATCACGTCGCCAGGAAGGGATAGGAGCCATGACTCACCGAGTCTTCAACTTCAACGCCGGCCCGTCCACGATCCCGCTCGAGGTCCTCGAGAAGGCCCAGGGCGAGTTCCTCGACTACCGCGGAACCGGCATGTCGATCATGGAGAGCTCGCACCGCTCTCCGGAGTACGACGAGGTCAACGAGCAGGCGATCGCGCTCGTCCACGAACTCTTCGGCATCGGCGACGACTACCACGTCATCTTCATGACGGGTGGCGCCAGCCAGCAGTTCTTCCAGATTCCGATGAACTTCCTCGCGGGCGGTGGCACCGGCGCCTACGTCGACACCGGCACCTGGTCGACCAAGGCCATCAAGGAAGCCGGCATCCTCGGCAAGGCGCACGTCGCCTTCGCGGGCAAGGACGTCGAGTACAAGCACATCCCGACGGATGACGAGCTCGACATCCCGGCGGACGCCGTCTACGTCCACACGACGTCGAACAACACGATCAAGGGCACCCAGTTCCACCGCGAGCCGGACACGAAGGGCCTGCCGCTGATCTGCGACATGTCGTCGGACATCGGCTCGATGCGCCGCGACTTCACGAAGTACTCGATGTTCTACGCCGGCGCGCAGAAGAACCTCGGGCCGTCCGGCGTGACCCTCGTCTGCATGCGTGACGAGCTGCTGCAGAAGTCGAACACCGAGCTGCCGACCGTGCTGAACTACCAGACCATGGCCGGGAAGAAGTCGCTCTACAACACCCCGCCGAGCTTCTCGGTCTACATGCTCAAGCTCGTGCTCGAGTGGGTGAAGTCGAAGGGCGGCATCGAGGGTGTCGAGAAGATCAACGCCGAGAAGAAGAACCTCGTCTACGGCATGATCGACGCCAACCCCGACTACTACCGCGGCGCCGTCGAGAAGGACGCCCGCTCGTGGATGAACCTGTGTCTCCGCCTCCCCACCGAGGACCTGGAGAAGCAGTTCATCGCGGAGGGCAAGGAGGCCGGCCTGGTCGGCCTGAAGGGCCACCGCAGCGTCGGCGGCAT
>JBDLIY010000391.1:0-4146 GCA_039714635.1 Planctomycetota bacterium | reverse complement strand
TTCGAGTTCGAAGGGACCTACCCGCTGCCGGAGTCCCAGCTCGACCGTTTCCTCATGAAGATCCGCGTCGGCTATCCGTCCCGCGAGGATGAACTCACGGTGCTGACGAGCCAGCGGCTCACGAACCCGATCGATACCCTGAAACCCGTCATGTCCGCGGAGGACGTGCTGCGCATCCAGCAGCGCGTGCGGGAGGTGGACGTCGAAGAGAGCGTCGCCGGCTACATCCTGACGCTCGTGACGGAGACGCGCCGGAGCAAGGCGCTGACGATCGGCGTGAGCCCCCGCGGTTCACTCTATCTCTACCGGGCCGCCCAGGCCCTCGCGCTCGTGGAGGGGCGCGAGTACGTGATTCCCGACGACGTGAAGCGCCTGGCGGTCGCCGTGCTCAGCCACCGCGTCATCGGCAAGGGCTTCGCCTACGAGGGAGCGCAGGACGAGCGGGAGAAGATCATCAAGGGGATCCTCGATACCGTCGAGGTGCCCGTCTAGCCGATGACCTCGCGCCTCCTCCTGACCGCCGCCGCGCTGATCGTGACCGCGGGATGCGCCAGCGTTCCCGAGACGACGGACCGGATGTGGCCGGTCCGGTACGAGGAGGAGATGGCCACCGGGGGAACCGAGCTGGACTTCCCCTTCCCCTTCGGTCGCCTCTGGTCGGCGGAGATCGCCGAGGGCCTGAAGATCCGGGACTACGGGATCCGGCCGATCTACCGCCGCGTCGACAACGAGGCGGAGGAGACGGTCGAGCACCAGGTCCTCTGGCCGATCGCGAAGGTGACGAAACGGCCCGGCGTCCGCCAGGCCTGGATCCTCCCCCTGATGTACGACCGCACGATCGAGGTGGAGTCCACCGGCAAGCGGGACCGGGACTGGATGGTCTTTCCCCTGATGGGGGGCAGCGACGACGAGCAGGGGCGGTACTTCCTGATCTTCCCCTTCGTCGGGAAGACCTACAACCTGTTCGGCTCCGAGGAGATCCACTGGAAGCCGTGGCCGCTCTACGTCTACGCGAGGGACCGGGAGTACGAATCGCGGTACGTCATGTGGCCGCTGATCGGCTGGGGGAGCGGGCAGGGCAAGACGATGTTCCGGGTCCTGCCGTTCTGGGGGCAGAAGGAGAACGAGGGGAAGAGCTGGCGGCGAAACCTGCTGTGGCCGTTCTTCTCCTGGGGCGAGGAGGAGCTCCACACGAAGTACCCGATCGAGTACTTCTTCTTCTTCCCGTTCTACGGGCACAACCGGTCCGATGCCGCGTACCAGACGACGGTTCTCTACCCGTTCTTCATGTGGGGCGGCAGCAAGCGCGGGTGGCGGGAGCAACAGCTCTTCTGGCCGATCTACCGGTACAAGTCGCACCCGAGCCAGTGGGCGATCCGCTGGTGGCCGTTGTACGCGCACAGCGAGTTCTACGAGGAGAAGACGGGCATCCTCCAGAGCCGCCAGAGCTACTACCTCTGGCCCCTGATCTGGGATTCGGAGTTCCTCGTGCCCCGCGGGCGGCACGAATACACCCTGTTCGTTCCGTTCTACCGGCGCAGCCGCTATTTTGCGTTCGAAGGCGCCGCCGCCGGCGAGGAGATGAAGGACATGGGCGGGGACGTGCAGATCTGGCCCCTCTACCGTCACCGGACGGATCCGAATGGCGGGGAGGTCCTGTCTCTGCTCGCCCCGATCCCGTGGTCGAACTGGCGCAACTTCGAGGCGAACTGGAGCTGGCTCTGGACGGTCATCGAGGGTCGCCGGTCGGCGGACGGCACGGAGCGGTCGCAGAAATGGCTCTGGGGGCTCGTCCGTTCCCGTTCAGGGAAGAAGGGGACGTACACCGGGCTCGCCTTCCTGCTCGAGCACGCGCGGGACGACGAGAACGGAACCGAGAAGGTCGAGTTGCTGAAGGGCCTGCTCGGATGGGAGTCGTCGGAAGAGGAAGGAGATGGAGTCCGGCTGTTGTGGTTCATTCGGATTCCGCTCTGAGAGGGCGCTGATGGTCCCGGGACTGGGTTACGTCGCGAAGGTCGGCCGGTCGATGAGCCGGGGGTTCGAGAACACGGGCTACACGCTCGGGATCCTCCTGCGTGCCTGGGCGTACTTCCCCGCCGCCCTGCTCACCCCGCGCGGCTTCCGCGCCATCGTCTCCCAGATGTACTACTGCGGTGTGAAGGCGATCGGCGTGACGGCCGTCGTCGCGCTGTTCATGGGCATGATCGTGGCTCTCCAGATCGGCATCGAGCTGAAGCGCTACGGCCAGGCCGAGACCGTCGGTTTCCTCGTCTCGGTGAGCATGGCGCGCGAGATGGGGCCGATGATCACGGCGATCATCCTCACCGCGATGCTGGGTTCGACGATCGCGGCCGAGCTCGGAACGATGAAAGTCAGCGAGGAGATCGACGCCCTCGAGGTGATGTCGATCGACCCGGTCCGGTATCTCGCCACGCCGCGGATCGTGGCGCTGACGTTGATGACCTTCGCGCTGACGATTCTCGTGAACCTGGTGGGGGTGCTGGGCGGCTGCCTCGTGTCCATCGCGCGGCTCGGCGTGTCGGCCCAGCGCTACTTCCAGTGGGCGGAACGGGTCTTCGAGAACGACGATTTTCTCGGGTTCCTGCCCATGGACGTCTACACGGGGCTGGTGAAGGCCCTCGTGTTCGGCATGCTGATCTCGAGCGTGGCCTGCTCCCAGGGCCTCCGGGCGAAGGGCGGGGCGATGGGCGTCGGCCGCGCCGTCCGGAAGACGGTGGTGGCGGCGATCATGCTCACGCTGATCCTGGGGTACCTGTTGACGGCGTTCTTCTTCGCGTGAGAAGGGGTGTGAGATGCGTACGCGAGACTTCCTCGTCGGCCTGACGTTCTTCGGTCTGCTGACCATTCTGGCGGTGTCCACGATCTTCTTCGCGGACTTCTCGTTCTCGGCCCGGCACGAGCGGATCGTCCACTTCGAGAACGCCGGCGGGCTCTTCGAGGGCGCCGAGGTCCGCATCGACGGCCTCGTCTCCGGTCGAGTCCGGGGCCTGGGGCGCGTCCCCGGCCAGCGCCTGATCCGCGTGACGCTCTCCTTCGACGAGGAGCCGGTCCTGAACGAGGGCCTGGTCGTCAGCATCGCCTCCCCCTCGCCTCTCGGTGGCCGCATGATCGAAATCATGAGCGGCGACCCGAAGGGCGAGCCGTGGAAGGAGGAGTCGCTGGGCGTCTGGCCCGGCCCGCAGGGCAGCATCGACGGCGCTGTCGCGTCCATCGAGGAGTTCGTCAGCCAGTTGAAGGAGAAGGGTGCTGACGGGCGGACGCTGGTGGACGTGGTGCGGGACACGGTGGAGGAGATCGAGGCGAAGGTGGGGGACGAGGAAGGGATCGTGCACGCGCTCTTCTCCGACCCTGAACTCAAGGCGAAGGTGCAGAGCACGGTCGCTTCGGTCGAGGACATCACGGGGAAGCTGGCCGCCGCGCAGAACGGCCTCGGGTGGCTGCTGGGCGACCCGAAGGCGGCGGCGAACGTCGTCGCGGCCCTCGGCAACATCGAGAAGGCGACGGCGGATCTTGCCCGGGCGAAGAACGGCCTCTCCTGGTTGCTGGGGAGCGACAAGGCCGCGGACAAGGCGGTGACGGCCCTCGGAAACATCGAGACGGCCACGTCGAAGCTGGCGGAGGCCGACAGCGGACTGGGGTGGCTGCTCGGAGACGAAGATTCCGCAGCCGAAGTCGTCGCGGCGCTCAAGAGCCTGAGGGGCGCGGCGGACGACATCAAGGTCGCGGCCTACAACCTGACGAGGGGCGAGGGCATCCTGCAGATGCTGCTGACGGACGTCTCGGCGAAGAAGGAGGTCCGCAACAGCATCAAAGCGCTGTCGGACTTCATCGAGACGACGCGCGAGAACGCCCCGATCACGACGTTCGCCGGCATCATCCTCTCCCCGTTCTAACGGAAAGGCCTCCCCCGCGGACGCCCGGTTGCCGCTGGCGATCGCGGGCTGATCTCAGTTCGTTCTCTCGATATCGTCCTCCCCTGTCGTCACGAACGACTCCCCGTTCGCGAACTCCCACTCCAGTCGCTCCCCGGCCCGCCCCGTAATCCGCATGAACCCGCCGTGCACCGAGCGGATATGGTGCGCGGCACACTGACCGGTCCGATTGGCCACCTCATCCGACCCGCCC
>JBDLIY010000390.1:0-4157 GCA_039714635.1 Planctomycetota bacterium | reverse complement strand
GCGCTGCTCTTCCTTCTTCTTCGCCCGCTCTTCAGCCTCGCGCGCCTTCGCCTCCCGGTCCTCCTTCACCGCGGTGAGGCTGTACGTCGCGCGGTTGTCCTTCCACCACGCCCGCCACTTGTCCGGATCGTGGCCGAGACTGACGCCGGTCAGATGGCGGAGGGCCAGGACGCCCTGCTGCCGCTGGCGATTGCTGTCCTTCTTCCGCCCCTTCGAGATGAACTTGATCAGCGCGTCCACCGTCTCCGGGTACGGCGCCTCCGCTGCGGCCATCAGCCGGGCCTTCGCGGTGCCTCGCGGCGTGTCGAGGTCGATGTCCAGGAGCGCGGTCACCGTCTCCTTCCGGGCCAGGTCCCCGAGCGCGCCGATCGTCTGGAGGTATTCGTCGGAGGTCTTCGAGGACTTCGAGAGCGCTCCGAGGCGGCTGGCCAGGGCAAGCGCGGCCTTCTTCCGGTCGCGGTCGCCGGTCCGCACGCGGAGCGCCTCGATGGACAGCTGCCGGACGTGCCAGTCCTTGTCCTTCAGGAGCTTGACCAGCTGGCTCGTGATCTTCGCGTCCTGGAGCTTTGCCGCGGCCGCGGTGCCGGCGAGACGCGCGGGCTGCTCCTTGTCCTTCATCCTCTTCAGGGCTTCGTCGACGGGGTCGGGCTCGTCCGCGGCCAGGGCCGGGACGGCGAGGACGGCGAGAAGCGCGAGAATCGTGACGGTTCGGAGCATCGCGTCCCTCCCGGAGGTATCGGGGTTCAACCCGCGTCCATTGTCATAGGTTTCGGCGGAACCGGGGTCGAGTAGAATTCACGAGACCCTTTCGGAGGCCCCGCCATGCGCCGAATCCTGACGATCTGCCTGCTCCTCCTTCCCTTCGCTCCGGCCGTCGCGCAGGAGGACGTCTACCTGGAGATCCCGATCGCGAAGATCGCGCCGGGCTGGCGCGACCGCGTCTGGATCCGGGACCTCTCCCGCTTCGTCTCGATGGCGCCGCGCGTGGTGCTGAAGGGAGAAGGCGAGGCCTGGGTGGCCCGTCCGCAGGACCTGGTCGGGCCGGACGCAGTGGCCACCGCCCGGGTCCACATCCGGCTGTCGAAGCCGGGGCGGGTCGTCGGACTCCTCCTCCTGCCGAAGGAGGACTTCTCCGGAATGACGGTCCATCCGTTCTCGGCCGAGGCGACCGGGGAGGCCGTCGAGGGGGCCGCGGAGCGGTTCGTCGAGGCGAGGAACTTCCGTCTGGGCAAGCTCCTCGAAGCGAGGGTCACCGGTGCGGCGTGGTTCCGCCACCGACTGGGGGATGTCGGGCCGGACCGCCCACGGAACCCGCGCCCCGGCCGTCCCGGAGAATTCGAAGACACCTTCGCGATGATCACCGGCGGCCGGGCCCTCAGCGAGAACCTCTCCCTGGACCAGGTGATGGAGAGCGACCCCTCGGACGACGCGGCGACGGTCCCGCTGGACGAGATCGAGGGCGTCACCGTGGCGCCGTTCGACTGGAAGGCCCGGCTCGGCGACCGCAAGCCCGCCCTCGACCCCCTCGCCCGGTGCATCCCCGCCGACCAGCACGCGCTCTTCTTCCCGAGTTTCGACGCGATGGTGAAACTGGTCGACGAGGCGGACGCCCACGGGACGCCGGTCCTCCAGTGGCTCGAGACGAGCGCGGTGGACGCCGGCACGCGGCAGCGGTATGAGCGGCAGTTGCGGCTGGAACTCGACGGCCTGGCGCGGACCTTCGGCCCGAAGCTGGTGAAGAGTGTCGCGGTGACCGGCTCGGACCTCTACCTCCGGACGGGCACGGACGTCGCGGTCATCTTCGAGGCGAAGAACGTCGCGCTGCTCGACGCGACCCTGAAGGAGTGGCGGGCGAAAAACGGCCGGACGCCCGGGACCGGATCGAAGGCGCGCGCGTCGTTCCAGGCGCGGCTCGGTGATGGCGCGATCGTGGTGACGAACAGCCATGCGCAGCTCGAGCGCCTCGTCCGGACCACCGCCGGCGAAGTGCCCTCCCTCGCCACCCTCGACGAGTACCGCTGCTTCCGGGCCGAGTACCCGAAGGACGAGCCGGAGACGGCGTTCCTGATGATCACGGACGAGACGCTCCGCCGCTGGTGCAGTCCGCGCTGGCGGATCGCGGCGAGCCGCCGGACCCGCGCGGCCGCGATCCTCGCGGAGATGCAGGCCCGCCTGGCCGACGGGAACCGGGATCCGCTCGAAGCAGGGTTCGATCTCGGCGACGTGACGATCGAGGGCGACCACGTCCACTCCGGGCTCTACGGAACGCTGGACTCCCTGACGCCGATCTCGGAGATGGCCTTCGACAAGGTGACCGAGGCCGAGCGCGACGGCTACGCCCGCTGGAAGCGCGGCTACGAGACGAACTGGAAGGCGTACTACGACCCGATCGCCGCCCGCGTGCACCTCGACGGGGACACGCTCGACCTCGATCTGACCGTCCTGCCGCTCCAGCTCGGCAGCGACTACGAGCAGATGATCACGCTCGCCGGGGACTCGAAGATCCGCCCCGGCGCCGGCGACCCGCACCCGCAATCGCTCCTGCACTACATCTTCGCCATCGACCGGAAGTCGAAGCCGATGAAGGACCTCGGCGGGATGAGCGTCGGCATGACGGGGGACGCCCGCCTGAACCTCCTCGACTGGATCGGCGAGACGGTCTCGATCTGCCTCGACGACGGTCCGGTCATCGACGAGTTCCTCGCCTGCGACGACCCGGAGAAGTTCGTCGAGGAGAACTGGGGGCGGATCCCCGTGGGGGTCCACGTCGACATCGCGAACGGCCTGAAGTTCGTCGGCTTCATGACGGCGGCCCGGGCGTTCATCGCCGTGGGCGCGCCGAACATGGTGACGTTCGAGCCCCAGACGCACCGGGAACGCCAGTACATGAAGGTCTCGGCGAGCGAGGAGGACATCACCGTCTACTACACCTCGTACCCGGGCGGCCTCTTCGTGACGCTCTCCGAGACGATGATCCACCAGCACATCGACCGCTATCTCGACAAGAAGGCGCTCGAGGCGCAGGACGTGGAGGGTGAGTCGAAGGAACTGCCGCCGCCGGAGCCGTGGCCCGGGGAGTCCGCGGCGTTCCGGGGGCGCGACCGGATGGTCGCCGTGATCGAGAAGGCCGCCGGTCCGTTCTGGCTCCGACGGATGCAGGACCGGGCGTGGAGCAACCTCCCGATCATGAACGAGTGGCGGCGGCTCTACCCTGACGAGGACCCGGTGGAGGTGCACCACCGCTTCTTCGGCGCCCGCCCGGTCTGCCCCGGCGGGCAGGGGTATCGCTGGAACGAGGAGATGAAGACGGTCGAGTCCGTCGTCTACGGCCACCCGGCGGCTCCGAGCGGGCCGATGACGCTGCCGCCGGCGGTCCGGAGGATCCTGGAGGCGGAACTCGGCCTGACGTTTTTCGACGGTGGCGTGCGGGCGCGCGGGACGGTGCTCCGGAAGAAGCGGTGACGAAATCGGGACGCCGTAGACGAAGAATGGCGTCCCGAACGTCCCCTTCCCGATGGAGAAGATCGCGACAGCTTCCGTGAACGGTCACGACGCACGCCTGATGGCCGCGCTTTCGCGCGGCAGCACGATGGCCCTGACCGAGGTCTACCGCACCTACAAGGACGACCTCCTGACCTGCGCCTATCACCTTCTGGGTGATCGCGGCCGGGCGGAGGACGTCCTGCAGGACGTCTTCGTCACGCTGGCGAAGAAGGCCGGGAGCGTGCGGATCAACAGCCACCTGCGGGGCTACCTCGTCACGAGCTGCCTGAATCGGGCCCGGGACCTGATGCGGCGCAAGCCGCGGGAGCCGGTGCCGGTCGAGTCGCTGGACGACCGCCGGTCGGCCCTGGCCGGTCCGGACGCGATTGCCATGGCGAACGACGAGGCGGCGCGGGTGTCCGCCGCGCTGGCGACGTTGCCGCGGGAGCAGCGCGAGGTCGTGGTCTCAAAGATCTACGGCCAGCTGACGTTCAAGGAGATCGCCGAGAGCCTTTCTCTCTCCATCAACACCGCGATGAGCCGCCACCGGTACGCGCTCGATGCGCTCCGGAAGCGGCTGGTTCCCGAGGGAGCGACGACATGAGCCGCGACGGAGAGATGGAGAAGCTGCTGGGCGACGCCCGGCTTTCGACGACGAAGGAGACGGACGAGCG
>JBDLIY010000389.1:0-4164 GCA_039714635.1 Planctomycetota bacterium | reverse complement strand
AGCCGCGGCAGGACCAGGCACGGGAGCAGGACGGCCCCGGCGACGAAGGGCCGCCCGAGGAGAATCCCGGTGGCGAGGGACAGGGCGATGATCGGTAGGAGACGCATCCCGAGAGTACGTCGCGCGAGGGCCCGGATTGGTCTCGCCGTTTCCCTTTGCGTCTGGCCGCCGATGTCCGCATCCTCTCTCCCATGAGGTGCATTCCGGCCGTGATCCTCGGTCTCTTTCTGCTGACTTCGCTCGGGGCGGCGCTCCGCGCGGAGGAGGAGAATGCCGAGACCGAAGTGTCCGCCATCAAGGAGATCGAGTACTTCAAGACGTTTCTCGGCCAGGACCCGCCCCGGGTCGTCGCCACCGGCCGGATCCACATCGCCCAGGGCGACGCGGAACTGGTCGTCGAGGACGGCGGGGTCGTCTTCTGGGTCGATGCGGAGGAATGGAGGAAGCTCTGGCGCGGCGACGCGCCGAAGACGCCGGACGGCCTCTTCGGGGGGACGATTCGGGAGATGTACGCCGAGGGCACGGTCACGCTGCGTCGCGGCGGGCAGCTCATCCGCGCCGAGCGCCTCTACGCGAACTTCATCGAGCACCGGGCCGTCATCATCCGGGGCGAGTTCCTCGCTCGGATCGGTGAGAAGGGGACGGCGCCCCGGGTCCCGCTGCTCGTCCGGGCGGAGCGGATCGTCCAGACCACGAGGAACGAGATCGTCTCCGAGCGGGCGAGCGTCACCAGCGACCTCTACGCCGAGCCGCACCACGAGTTGATCGTCGACGACTTCGTGCTCCGCCGCCGGGGGAGGAAGTACTCGTTCACGGGCGACAGCCTCACGATCAAGTACGAGGGGCTGCCCGTGCTCTGGGTGCCCTGGGTGAGCGCCAGTTCGACGTCGGGGACCGACCCGCTTCGCGACATCGACGTGGGCGCTTCGAGCCGTTACGGGTACTTCCTCGGCGTCGATCTCGGTTACCGGCTGTACACGGACGAAGAGGAAGCCGAGGACCCGTGGGGCGACATCTCCTTCTACCCCGTCTTCCGGAGCGAGCGGGGCATCGGGCTCGGCGGGGCGTTCGACTACGAGGGCGAGGGCTTCTGGGCCGAAACCGACGCCTTCTACCAGTCCGACCGCGCGGACGAGGACAAGGTGCTCGAGGAGCCGGTGCCGAGGGAGAACCGCGGCCGCTTCCGGTGGCAGCACTACCACGAGATATCGAGGGACCTGTGGGGGAAGCGCCTCCACGCGACGGGCGAGCTCGCCTGGCACTCGGACGGGCAATACCTGTCGGAGTACGAGACGAACGAGTTCAAGGAGGACAAGGCCCAGGAGAACGTGGGCTATCTCTCCTGGGCGGGGGACTCGGTCGGCACCTCGCTCACCTACAAGTGGTGGGCGAACGACCACGAGACGCAGACGACCTACAAGCCGCGGGCGATGGTGGACGTGTTCCGCCTGCCCGTCGCCACGGATCTCCTCGGCACCGGGATGGACGTCCTCACCTCCGCGGAGGGAGACTTCTCGCAGATCTTTCGGGCGGCGCCCGAGGGCTCCGGGGAGCGCGGTACGACGACGAGCCGGGTGATGCTGCGCGGCCGTGTCGACGCGCCCTTCACGCTCGGGCCGGTGCGCGTCCTGCCGACGGGCGGGGCGGGCTACACGATGTACGGCGGCCACCAGAACGCGGAGCGCCTCGACCTCCACGCCGCGGTCCGCGGCGCGATGGACTTCTGGCGCGTCTTCCCCGACGTGCGAAGCGACTGGTTCGACCTGAACGGCCTGCGGCACGCCATCGACCTCTCCGCCGGCTACGCGAACCGGTTCCGCGTCACGACGGGGTCGGACGAGATCGTCGTCCAGGACTCATCCGACCTCGTGGACGCGATCGAGACCGTGGACCTCCGCATGCGCCACCGGTTCGAGACAAAGAGGGCGGGGGAGGTCGTGACCTTCCTGGAGTTCGAGATCCGGTCGCTCTACTTCCCGACGGGGTTCGACGCACGGCCGGCGCCCTTCGGGGCGCGCGAGGAGTTCCAGCAGGGCATGGGGAGCCAGCTCGTCCCCGAGGAGGAGCTGTGGCGGTCGATCGCCCGTCACGGCTGGGGGCCGCTCCTCGGCGAGCTCAAGGCCCAGATCCTCGGCAACCTCTTCTTTGCGGGCGACGTCTGGTACGACGTGGAGACCGGCAATTTCGAGACGTACTCGGAGGGACTCCGCTACGAGACGCCGAAGCTGTCCTTCCTCCTCGGCCACCGGGCGATCCACGACGACTCCAACATCGTGACGGGCTGGATCGACACGGAGCTGACCGAGCGGTGGTCGTTCCGGTTCGGCCACCAGCAGAACCTGAGGTCGAGGCAGGGCCTCGCCACGTCCCTGAACATCCGGCGCCGCCTGCCGGACTTCATCGTCGACGTGAGCTTCCGCTACAACCAGAAGCGGAACACGACGAGTTTCAACATCGCGATCGAGCCGGCGGCCCTCTTCGACCGCCGAAGGGCGCGGAAGGCGGACCAGTTCCTCGATTTCGAGCGCATGGCGTGGTATCGCTGAGGCGAGCCCCGCAGGAGGTGAGCCGATGGCGAGCGCGATCTATCCCGGCAGCTTCGACCCCGTGACCCACGGCCATCTCGACCTCATCCGCCGGGGCAGCCGCCTGTTTACGCGGCTGCGCGTCCTCGTCGCGGTGAACTCGCGCAAGCAGCCGTTCTTCTCCGGCGAGGAGCGCGTGGAGTTGATCCGCGCCGAGGTGGGGGACCTCGACAACGTCGACGTCGATCAGGCGGAGGGCCTGGTGGTCGAGTACGCGAAGCGGGAGGGCTTCGACACGTTGCTCCGCGGCGTCCGCACCACGACGGACTTCAACGCGGAGTTCCAGATGGCCCTGACGAACCGCTCGCTGTCTCCCACGATCGAGACGGTCTTCGTGATGCCGTCCCACGAGTGGTCCTACCTCAGCTCGAGCCTGATCCGCGAGGTGGTGCTCAGCGGCGGGGACGTCTCGAAGTACGTCCCCGGCTCCGTGGCCGAGGCGCTGCTAAAGAAGCTGGCGTAGCCTCCCGGCCTACCGCCCGCGCCCGCCGCCCCCGGGGCCGAACCCGCCCCGGCCGAATCCGCCGGTGTCCTGCTTCTGGTAGGCCTCGTACTGGTCGGCGGTGAGCAGGTTCTTGATCTCTTCCTCGGACTCTTCGCGCGACTTCTGCATGTTCTCGCGCATCTCGGCGAACTGCTCCTGGGTGACGTTCTCCCGGCCCCCCTCGAAGATCTTCTCGCGGATCGCCATCATTGCGTTCCGGCGTTCGCCGAAGATCTTCCCGAGCTCCTCGGACTGGTAGTCGGTCAGCCCCAGCTCCTCCTGGAGCCGTTTCAGGAGCGCTTTCTCCCGCTCGGCCATCATCGCGGTCATGCGCTGGGTGCGGGCCTCGCGCTCTTCCTGGTCCTTCTTCTCGAGGACCTTGGCGACCTTGTCCTCGAACTCGCCCTCGTTGGCGGCGGCGGCCGTTTCGGCGTCGGGCTCGAGGGCCGGGGCGCCGGCCAGGCGGGCGGGTTCGTTCGCGACGAGGGCGGCGTCGCGCAGGGCGCGGATCTCTTCCCCCTGGCGGGCGACGAGGGTCCGCAGGTCGGAGAGTTCGGCCTCGATCCGGTCCCGGCCGTCGTCGAGGGGGGCGGTCGGCTGGTCCGGGCGCAGCAGGTCCGAGGTGACGCCGCCGATGACGCCGGCCGCGATGAATCCGATTGCGATCAGTACGACCTTCATGTTCATCCTCCGGGGTTCACGAACATGGAACCCCGGAGGATACGGGACGGGTCGAGAAATCCGAGAGGTCTCAGATGATGTACACCTTGATCCAGTCCTCGACGAGGAAGTAGACGCGGCCGATGAACAGCGACACGCGGGCCATCACCGTGTAGCCGAACGAAGCGCCGAACGCGGCCATCAGGAAGTAGATGCCGACCCTCGCCGTGACCCCGATGAAGCCGGTATGCGGTTTCGAAAAGAAGAAGTAGGTGAGGGAGGCGAGCACCCCGAGCAGGATCGGGAGGTTGTAGAGGAAGACCTGGTTCGCTCCCACCTCGTTCGGGTTGAGAGAGTAGAACGTCGCGCTCGTCTGGATGATCAGGTCGCCCTGGAAGTACCCGGTGCAGTTCACGCCGGCGTAGAGGCCCACGA
>JBDLIY010000388.1:0-4192 GCA_039714635.1 Planctomycetota bacterium | reverse complement strand
CCTCGTCGACGTAGCGCGCCTTCCGCGTCAGCGTGACCTCGAAGTCGCCGGCCTCACCTTCCACCGTGTCGACCTCGGTGTAGGTCAGGATCTCGATGTTCGGGTGCCGGTCGCATTCGATGAACTTGGGCGACTCGATGCACATCGAGCAGTCGTTCGTCGGGAAGGTCTTGTCCAGCTGCGCCATCTTCCCGCCGATCGTCGGGTCGCGCTCGACGAGGTAGACGCGGTAGCCGGACGACGCGAGGTCGAGCGCCGCCTGGATGCCGCTGATCCCGCCGCCGACCACCATGACGTCGCCGATGGAGGGGGCGCTCATGCTTCGCCCTCCACCGCTTCGAGCAGGACTTCCGAGAGATCCCGCACCGCGAGGCCCGGGAGGTCGAGAGAGCTCTCCTCGAAGTTGCTGATGCAGTAGGGGCACGAGGTGGCGAGCACCTCCGCGCCCGTCTCCACCGCCTGGGCCACGCGCAGGTCGGAGAAGCGTTCCTCCTTCGGGGTCTCCATCCAGATCCGCCCGCCGCCCCCGCCGCAGCAGAGGCTGTTCTCTCGGCAGTCCGCCATCTCGACGAGTTCGAGCCCCGCCACCGACGAGAGCACGTTCCGGGGATCGTCGTAGATCCCGTTGTGACGGCCGAGGTAACAGGGGTCGTGGTACGTGACGCGTTTCGCGAACTCGCCGTCGACGGAGAGGCGGCCCGACGCGATCAGCTCGGCCAGGTACGTCGAGGCGTGCACGACCTCGAAGTTCACGCGGAACTCGGGGTACTCGTTCACGAACGTGTGGTAGCAGTGCGGCGAGGCGACGAGGATCCTCGTGACGCCGCGGTCGATGAACGTCTTGATGTTCTCCCGCGCGAGCGTCCGGAAGACCTCCTCGTTGCCGGTCTTGCGGATGCTCTCGCCGCAGCAGCTCTCTTCCGTGCCGAGCGTCCCGAACGAGACGCCGGCGCGCTGCAGGAGCTTCGCCGTGGCCGCCGCCACCTTCCGGAGCCTCGGGTCGTACGCGAAGTAACACCCGACGAACCAGAGGATCTCCATCTCCTCGTCGAACGGCTTCACGCCGAGGCCGTCCGCCCAGTCGGTCCGCTTCGCGCGCTCCTCGGTAAGCGGGTTGCCGTCGGTCTTCAGGCTGACCGTCGCGGCGCGCACCGGCTTGACCGCCTCCGGAAACACCTCGTAGGCCGTCGCCATCCGCCGGACCGCCACGCCGACCTCGATCTGCTCGACGCCGCGCGGACAGTGCGACGGGCACGAGCCGCAGGTCGTGCAGCGCCAGATGTCCTCGAGCTCGATGTCGGGCACTCCGAGGGACGCCTGCCAGACGATCTTCCGGATGCTGAAGTCGCGCACCCGGTTCCAGGGACAGACCACGTCGCACTTGCCGCACTGGTAGCAGAACCGGTACGCGTCGCCGCCGGCGTCGCGGATCTCGGACACGATTTCGAGGAAGGGGGCGACGGTCTCCACGTCAGTCCTCGTCCTTCTTCATCCGGTTCACGGCGTCGAGGACGCGGCCCCAGCCGTGCCGGACCGCCAGCGCCGCCACCGCCGCGTCCACTTCCGGCGCGCCCTCCGGTTCCTCCTCTTCCTCGATGACGCGCTCCTCGAACACCAGTGCGTCCGCCAGGCACCAGGAGACGCACAGCGGTTCCTCCAGATCCGGATCCGATTCGCACATGTCGCACTTCAGAGGCAGGCCCGAGTCCGGCTCCCGGAAGGCGTCGCGCGACGGGCAGGACGCGCGGCAGAACGCGCACTCCTCGTACTCCTTGCCGTCGATGACGTACTTGTCGCGGCCGGCGCACTCGGCGGCCGTGTACTCGCCCGCGAAGACGGGGACGTAGATGTCGGCCAGCGGGTCGCGCACGACGCGGACGCGGGAGCGGGCCGGGTTGTTGCTGCTGTACTTCGGGATCGCGTGGGACGCGGAGCAGATCACCTCGCATCCCAGGCAGCCGTTGCACTTGTCCACGTCGATGACGATGCGCTTCACGACCCGCCCGTTCTTCTTCTCCGGACCGCTCACGACTCCGCTCCCACCGTGGCGTCGGCCGAAAGGATCCCCCGTTCGATCAGGTCGTCCGCCACGTAGCCCAGGTCGAGCTCGCGCAGGCTCTTCTCCGTGGGCACGCCGTCGAGGTTCCAGCCCTTGAACTCGTAGTAGCCGTCCAGGAGCTTCTCTTCGAGCTCGGGGAAGCGGTGCTTCCAGTGGTCCGGCGGCGGCGCCTCGTCGGCCCGCGTCATGCCGCGCCGGAAGTTGTTCGCGCGGACGAGGTCGCGGTTGCGCTTCGTGAGATGCGTGAGCGATTCCTCGTCGAGATCGAGACCGGTCCCCGCGTTGATCAGGGCCGGCAGGTTGTGGATGTGGAACGGCGGCTTGTACGGGAACGAGGACAGGCCCGCGCACAGTCCGACGCTGTCGTCGATGTAGTGCATCCGCTCCTGCCAGGAGACGATCTCGTAGGTCGCATCCGCCGAGGGGTAGTTCGGGATGGAGTTCTCGCCGCGCAGCTCCCAGTCGACGAACCACTGCTTGAAGCGCTCGTCCGGGACCTGGGGCCAGTCCTCGTTCCAGGCTTCCCGCTCCTCGCGCGTCGGGAAGGGCATCTGCGGGAAGTTGCCCTCGATCTGGGTGATGTTCGCCTTCTCCCCCGTGCAGTACATGAGGAAGTACATGTGGTTCAGCATCCCCAGCTTGAGGGGCAGCTGTTCCGTCTTCTTGATGTTGTTGTGCGCGTACTCCTCGGCGCCGTTGCCGATCGCCTTCGCCGCCCAGTACGTGCCGTCCGCCAGCACGTCGCCGATCCCCTCGCGCCTGACGATCCGGTCGAGCAGCCAGTAGAAGCGCCCCTCGTTGTCCGCCGGCATCCCCTTGAACTCCGACTCCGGGAGGATCCCGTCCTCGAGGAGTTCGAGCGCGAAGGCCATCGTCTGCGGGGCGGAGAACGCGTCAACCCCGTGCTCCGTGGCCTTCTGGGCGATGCGAAGCCCGAAGTCCAGGTCGGAGAAGGCGCCCATCGCGTAGGTGAGCTTCGAGAAGCACTTCATCATGTACGAGCACAGCCGCGTGTCGACGGAGATGGCCGCGCCGCACTTCATCGGGCAGTTGTAGCAGGACAGGAGACGCGTCCTCATCGTCTCCATCGTGTTCGTCCACTTCTCGGCGACGTCCTCCGTCCAGAACCCCTTCCGGCGAACGCGCGCGTTCCCCCACACGAAGTTCTCGGTGTGCCACTTCTCGTCGTGAACGGCCATCTCCTGCGGCGAGCCCAGGCCGGCCATGATCGGCATGACGCCCTTCAGCGGGTTCTCGTTCCGGTGCCGGATGAAGGCCAGCGACTCGTTGCAGATCTTCATGAACGCGGCCGGGTCCGCGATGTTGATGTCCCCGCTGCCCTTGACGGCGACGGCCTTGACGTTCTTGTCGCCCATCACCGCGCCGAGCCCCAGGCGCGACGCGCTCGACCGCCCCTGCTCGATCGACGCGAAGAAGACCCGGTGCTCCCCCGCCAGGCCGATCGACGAGACGGCGGCGTTCGGCTCATCGAGTTCCATCCGGATCGCTTCCGCGCTCTCGAGGGAACCCAGCCCCCGCAGGTGCTCGGCGTCGCGGATCTCGACCTTGTCGTCCTCGATCCAGAGGTAGACGAGGCTCTCGGCCTTCCCGCGCAGGATGAGCTTGTCGTATCCCGCGCGCTTCAGCTCGGGGCCGAAGAAGCCGCCCATCATGGAGAAGGCGAAGAGGCGCGTCTGGGGAGAGATCGCGGAGACCACGGTGCGGTTGGCGGACGGCGCGGGCGTGCCCACCAGCAGCCCGGTACCGAAGATCAGGAGGTTCTCGGGATCGAAGTGCGAGACCTCCGGCGGCACGCGATCCCAGAACAGCTTCGCGTTGCTCCCCAGCCCCCCGAGGTGCGTCGCCGCGATGTCGGGATCGGACGGCACCCGCTCGATGTTGCCCCGCGCCAGGTCGACCTCGAGATGGAAGCCGGTTTCCGCGTATCTCATCGCGCCCCCCGTGCCCTGCCGGACACTTTCGTTCGAACGTCCGTTCGACACCGAAACAACCTAGTCTGTGAAGGGTGCGAAGTCAATCAGAGAAGGCTCCTCAAGTGCACCGTCCGAACGGAGCGGGCCCTGCAGCCACGAACGCGACAGGTCGATTCCCCCACGGCGGCGGTTCGAACCG
>JBDLIY010000387.1:0-4213 GCA_039714635.1 Planctomycetota bacterium | reverse complement strand
CGGCGGCCGCCCGGCCGCGAGCCCGCCGACCACTTCGCGGGGATGGTCCCCTTCTCCCACTCCTCGTAGAGCTTCCGCAGCCGACCGACGTCCTCCGGGCGCCGCTCGGCCAGGTCCTTCATCTCCCCCACGTCCGCCTCGACGTCGAACAGCCTCGTCCCCTTCCCGTCGACCAGGAGCTTCAGGTTCCCCGCGCGGACGGCGGACCTCTCGCCCATCCGCCAGAAGAGCGCCGCGTGCGGGGCGTCCTTCGTCGCGCCGGTGAGAAGCGGCAGGAGGTCCGTGCCGTCGAGGCCGGCGTCCTTCCCCGGCTCGATCCCGGCCGCGGCGAGGGCGGTCGGGAGGATGTCGAGCGCGCTGACGGGGTGACCGATCACCCGGCCCGCCGGGATCTTCCCGTCCCAGCGGACAGCGAACGGGACCCGGATCCCGCCTTCGCAGAGCGTGCTCTTGTTGCCCCGGAGGGGCGCGTTTTTCGAGGAGGTCTGCGCCGTCGGCGCGCCGTTGTCGCTCAGGTAGAACACGAGGGTCCGCTTCGCGAGCCCGGCGTCCTCGACCGTCTTCAGGACGAGGCCGACCGCGCGATCCATGGCGTGTTGCATCGCCGCGTAGATCCGACGTTGCCGGTCGTCGATCTCCCCGAAACGCTCCAGGTCTTCGGGCTTCGCGACGAGGGGAACGTGGACCGCGCTGAACGAGACGACGAGGAGCCACGGCTTCTCCCCGTGCCGCGCCACGAACGCCGCCGCCTCCCGGCCGAAGGCGTCGGTCAGGTACTCCTTCTCATAGACGGGTTCGCGCCCGCGCCGGATCGGATCCCTCTCGGCCCACCACCGGCGATGGACGAAGTAGGGCCGGGATCCGTGGAGGAAGCCGAAGAACTCGTCGAAACCGCGGCTCGGAGCCTGGTACGGCTCCCCCATGCCGAGGTGCCACTTGCCGATCCACCCCGTGGCGTAGCCGGCGGCGCGGAACCGGTCCGCCATCGTCTTCTCGGTGAGGGGAAGCCCGAGTTCCGGCTGGATCCCGATGTTGTTCTCGTGACCGAAGCGCTGCTGGTAGCGGCCCGTGATCAGCCCGGCGCGGGACGGGCTGCAGGCCGGGGCGGTGACGTACGCGGCGGTGAACCGGACACCGGACGCCGCGAGCGCGTCGATGTGCGGAGTCGGCGCGTCGTTCCCCGGTCGCGGGCCGAACTCCCCGTAGCCCTGGTCGTCGGCGATGAGAAGCAGGACGTTCGACCGCGAGTCGGGCTTCGCCTTCTCTTTCTCAGCCGGGCCCGTCCCGGCGAACAGCGAAGAGGCACACACCAACAAGATCAGCAGCCCGCTCAGCCCTCGAATCACGGCGCCCTCCCGGGTCAGTTGCCCGGGATCTTACCGGAATCCGGATCCCGCGTGTCGCCGAAGTCGGCTCCCGGCACGCGGTCAGGGGAGGACGGGGAAGCCCTCCCGGGCGGCCGCGGCCCGCAGGCGGTCATCCAGGCAGACGAAAGGCAGCGATCGGGGCCGGTGCTCGGAGATCACGAGGGCGGAGGACAGCTGCAGGGAGTCGGCCGCCCGCAGGGGATGGGTTCTCAGGAGCCGGCGAGCGATCTCCCGCACCGGATCCGTCGTCCCGACTTCCGACCACTCCGCCCGCAGGAGGTCAAGGCGGCGGTGCCCTCGCTCGATCCGCTCGGACCTGACGACGCTCTCCCTCTCGCGCCGGGCGAGGGCCGAGGCGCACTCCACTTCGGTGATCCAGCTGACGACGATCCGGCCGTCCCTCTCGAGCAGGGATCGAACGTCCGCCGTCCCGGCCTCGCCGGTGAGAAGGGGCACGAGGGCGGATGCATCCCAGAACCTCACCGCCCCTCCTCCCGCTCCTCGAGCAGCGCGCGGAGAAGAGAATGCTCCGGCGGAAGCGGGGGCTCACTGGCATCCGCCAGTCCCTCCAGGTCCACGACGCCGCCTCTCCTCCGCAGGACCCCCGTCTCCTCGAGGCGCACCAGGCGAGCGTCCTCCCCCTCCGCCGCGGGGCTGACGGGCGAGAGCTTCGCCACGGGGCGACCCCGCGACAGGATCAGGATGCTCTCCCCCGCCGACACCCGCCGCAGGAGTTCACTGAGCTTCGCCTTGGCCTCGGTCACGGTCGCCGTCTCCATATGACCATACTAGTCGATATATTCTGACTAGTCTAGTCGATACGAGGCGGCGGCACCCGGCAGCAGAACCGGTGGACGGTCCTCTCGCACAGCGTGACCTCCGGAATGCGGAGCCGCAGTTCCCGCAGCCGTTCGAAGAACGTCCACGGCGGATCCCCGGCCTCCTCCATGTCGGCCCAGTCCCAGGCGAGCAGCGCCTCGGTGAGTCCGAACTCGAGCGGCAGCGGACCGTGTTCCTCCGGCGGCAGCCTCTTCACGGCGGCGGAGACCCCGTCCCGCACCCGGGCCACCAGGTCGAAGCCCTTCGCTTGCCCCTTCGCCCGGACTTCCGGGACCATCCCGGCGATCGCGAACGAGGGAACGTCGATGAACGTGGCGAGCGCCCAGGCCGCCCAGGGTTCGCCCTGGGACTCGTATCCGAGGTCCTCGAGAATCGAGTCGAACGTGGACCAGGCGCTGTCCCAGTCAAATCCCTTCAAAGCATCTCGTGACGGAAGCATCGTCACCTCCTTCAGGAGATACGTCGCGCGAGGGGGCCTGGAGGACTCGCTAAAATCAGCGAAGATATTCGGGCGCGGCCTTCGCGGCCTCGTAGCCGGCGAGCGCCTCGGCGGGCGTCCCCTCGACCCGGACCTTCCCGCCGTCGAGCAGGATCACGCGGTCGCAGAAGGCCTCCACGGCCCGCAGGTTGTGCGAGACGAAGATGACGGACGCGCCGCCATCCTTGACCTCGAGCATCCGGTCCATGCACTTCGCCCGGAACTCCTGGTCCCCCACCGCGAGGACCTCGTCGACGAGGAGGATCTCCGCGGGGACGTGGGCCGCCACCGCGAAGCCGAGACGCACCGCCATGCCCGACGAGTAGGTGCGCACGGGAGACTCGAGGAACTCCCCGATGTCCGCGAACTCGGCGATCTCGTCGAAGACGCCCCGGATCTCGCGCTTCGAGAGCCCGAGCAGGGCGCCGCCGAGGAAGATGTTCTCCCGGCCGGACAGGTCCGGGTGGAAGCCGGCGGACAGCTCGATGAACGCGGAGACCCGCCCGCGGATCGTGATCCCGCCGGAGTCGGGCGGATAGACGTCGGCGGCGAGCCTGAGCGACGTGCTCTTCCCCGCGCCGTTGTGGCCGATGATCCCGAGCACCTCGCCCGGCGCGACCTGGAAGGAGACGTCGTCCAGGGCGACGAAGCGCGGCGGCGCCTCCCGTTTCTGCCCGAGGCAGCGGAGCAGGAGCCGGTGCGTCGCGTCCCGCAGCGCGTCGGACCGGTTCCGCATCCGGAAGCTCTTCGTCACGTTCGAAAAGACGATCCTCGGCTCGGCCACGCTACACCTCCTCCGCGAAGTGCGGCGAGAGGCGTTTGAACAGCATCGCGCCGATGGCGATCGAGACGAACGCGCCGACCACCCCGACGATCAACTGCGGCCCGGGCCACTGGCCGAGCAGCAGGATCTCCCGGTAGGCGTTGAGGTACGCAGACATCGGGTTGAGTCCGAGCACGACCTTCGCCACGGTCCCCGGTGGCGTGACCGGGTAGATGACGGACGTCGCGAACATCAGGAGCATCACGCCGACCTGGGTCAGGTAGTTGACGTCCCGGAAGTACATGTTCGCGGCGGAGAGCACGAGAACGACGCCGCTCGTGAAGACGAGTTGCAGCGCGAAGATGAACGGCACCAGGACGAGCGACCACCCCGGGGTGAGGCCGTGCCAGACGAGCAGGATGATGAGGAAGACCGCCCCGACGAGGAGGTCGAGGATCGGCGCGAGGACCTTGGACAGCGGGATGACCTCCCGCGGGAAGGAGCACTTCTTGATCAGCGGCGCCGCGGTGACGAGCGAGTTCGTTCCGGTGGTCAGCGACGTGGCGAAGTGCGTCCAGAACAGCAGCCCGCAGTAGGCGAAGGTCGAGTACGGGATCGCGGCGAAGGGGCTCTCCGGATCGACGAGACGCCCGAAGTTCAGGGCCGAGAAGACCAGCATCATGATGAGGGGGATGAAGAGCGCCCACGCCATGCCGAGAAACGCCCGCGCGTAGCGGATGCGGATCTCGCGCACGACGAGGAGCG